>SAAL01000266.1 GCA_009929445.1 Bacteroidia bacterium | reverse complement strand
CAGGGCGGTGACCGCGGCAAACCAGGCCGGGGCGGCGGCGAACAGCTGCTCCTGCCGGTCCGGCCGCTCGGGCCGGAACTCGGCCCGGTAGGTGCGGCGCAGCCCCTCCAGCCACAACTCCTCTACCGTCCACCCGGCGTTGAGCAGCGGCGCTACCCTGCTGATGAAGGTGCACACCGCCCGGGCCGAGGCCGTGTGCACCCGCGCCGCCGCGCGCTCGTCACGCGCCCAGACGAGCGCCACGGGCTGGGCAAAGCGGGCCCAGAGGGAGGAGTGAAAGGTGGCGGGCGAGGTGGTGCGTTCCAAGTCGACCAGGCTGAGCAGGGCGTACTTGGCGCGCACCCGCCCAGCCCCGGTTTCGACCTCCAGGTAGAAGACGTTGGGCGGCAGCAGCTGGTTGAGCACGGCCCGCAGCCAATCACGGTTGGCGGCGCGGTAGCTGTCGACGAGCACGTACAGGTCGAACAGGCCGTCCGGGTCGCTGCCCGCCCGCAGGCAGGAGCCATAGAAGACCACCGCCTGCACGGTCGCGCCGTGGCGGTCGCGCACCGCCTGCACGAGCGCGGCCAGCGCGGGCGATCCCTGGCCCGCGCCCTGGCCGGCGACGTACTGGACCAGGGCTGCCGGCGGGGTCACGACTCGACCCGCAGGAAACTCACCCGGCCGGCGCTGGTGAGCAGGGTCGGCTCGGTCGCGGTCGCGGGCGTGAACAACTCGCCGTCCAGGGCCAGCGGGCTGTCCAGGAACAGCTGGACCTCCCGGCCGCTGCCGGAGAAATAGCCGTTCGCCTCGGTGCCGAGCGGATGGGCGCGGCCGCGGGCGAGCTGCGGCAGGAGGCGGAGCAGGCGGGGGGCCCGGCTCCGCACCGCCGTGAAGCGGAGCGGTCCGTGCCTGTCGCCCCAGAACGGGCGCAGGCCGAAAAAAAGGTGGTCCAGGGTGGTGACCAGGAGGAACAGCCAGCCCTTGCCGGCCAGCGACCGCCCGTCCACCCGGATGGAGAGCGGGGTGGCCTGGTGGCCGGGCCGCAGGGCCGCGGCGCCCACGGCGCGCACCAGGGTCAGGGCAATCCCCGGCACACCGGCCAGGCCGCGGTTGTGCAGGTGCTCCCGGTAGAAGCCGACCCCGCGGCTGATCAGGCCCACCCCGCAGAACAGGCCGCACTGCGGCCCG
>SAAL01000265.1 GCA_009929445.1 Bacteroidia bacterium | reverse complement strand
AAATATTAGTTGCCGAACCCTGTAATATATTAAATGAAAAACTATAAGCTACACCTTCAGAGCTAATACTATGAAAATTAACTCCAAATTTATAATGATGATAAGCATGTATTAATTCATGACCAGCAATAGCATCAAATAATGGTTGATTTGTATAATATTTTGTTGATATGAATTTTGATATGTGTACAGATGAATAGCCTGTAGAATAATTTCTTGTGTGTCCATAAATAGTGAGATTTGGTCTATTGGGATCAGTATAAGTCCCATTAGTATTATATTTATAATATGAAGGTGTTTTGTTGTTATTTCAGATATTTTATAATCTCCCACTTCAACATTAAAAGATTCCTCTATATTGTCTTGTAATAGAATATCATCAGTAGCCGTTGTTTGTAAAACCTGGAAACTATTACTTCCTGTTATATCAACTCCTATAATATCATGTCCTTTTCCTCCATCCCAAAAACTAAATCCTTTATTTGCATCAGATATACCACGTGCTATCCCTCCCAATAAAGCTCCTGTTGCCGCTCCTATTCCAGCACTTTTAAGCCCGGCAACTAAACCTTCTCCAAAGCTTGCCCCGTTTATCCAAGCATTACCGGAACCTCCTACAAGTCCTCCAGCAGCACCACCTGCTCCACCTATAGCGGCACCTGCAGCAAAACCACCTATTTGCATAGCACTGGTTACACCGGCTCCAGCACCTGCTCCTGCTAATCCCGCCAATGCTCCAACACCAAATGCTTTAAATGCATCGCCTATATCATAAACATTACCCGATATCATCTGTGACGCAAGATTGAAAACACCTCCTATAGCTGCTGCGATAACAAATTGCCAAAATTCTCCATCCGGATCCGTATATTTAAACGGATTGTTCATGCAATAGCTATAGCGGTTTAGGCTCTGCGTATAATCCGGTGCCTGCACATACGGGTCCGGACTTAAGAAACGTGCCAGCACGGGGTCGTACACACGTCCGTTCATATTTATCAAGCCGAAAGGCTCCAAGTGTTCGTGGAAAGTGTAGCCTCTGTCGGTTATATTCGTGCCGGCAAGTAACTCCCTGCCTCCCCACGGGGTGTAGTAGTAGCGGCTTATTAAATTCCTATTTTCATCCGTAATGGCTTGGATAGAACCGAGATTATCTTCATGTATATAGTAA
>SAAL01000264.1 GCA_009929445.1 Bacteroidia bacterium | reverse complement strand
CGAGAGTTACGAGACGATTGGCAATACTGCCCATATTGCGGTCAAAAATTAGAATATGAGAAGGAGAACAAAAATGGATCGTGTGATTAAGTTTAGAGGAAAGGCCCTAGAAACTGACTCGTGTTACAGCGAAAAGTTTGTTCATGGTGGTATATCAATTTATAACAAAAACAATACACAAGACCAAAGCGAGCATTATTTCATCGTAGAAACAGCAAAAGATAATCTCGGTTTCATAACAAGAATGGTAGAAGTCAAACCCGAAACAGTCGGCCAATTCACAGGCTTACTCGACAAGAACGGCAAAGAGATTTATGAACATGACATCATTCAACGTGAAGATGGACGAAAAGACACAGTTGTTTATGAATTAGGAGAGTTTATAACCAAAGAAGAAGGATGGGAATTGAATTGGCTTATTAAACACCGTTTGGGCGACTTTGGTGAAGAAATCACCGTAATCGGCAACGTTTACGAGAAAGAAGGGGAATAGCGATGTGGATTAGAAGCCAAGATAAAAGAATATTACAAGAATTTATAGGCGTTCAAGCACGCGGGGGCAATGAAACAAAACCTCGAATTTATGGTGTTTATGGAAATAGCGAAAGCGAAATACTCGGTTATTACCCAACTCATGAGCGTTGCCTCGAGGTGCTTGATGAAATACAAAATACGATAATTAGATATGAAGTTCCATTAGTTTACGAAATGCCGAAGGAGTGATAAGGGGATGAAAAAGCGAAATAGAAAAGATATATACCTTGATAAGTTATCAAAATATTTCGATAACGGTGATAACATCTTTCCAAAACCGATGACTGATTTAGAGTTTTCAAAATTGATTTCAGAGTATTTGCTTGGTGAAAATTGGTATCAAGTATACCCTGTTTCACACGAACAATGCAACGTTTATAAAGCGGATGCTATCATTGAAAAGTATAAGGCGGTTTAAAATGCCCTACAACATAACGACGCTGGTCGAGCTACCCAACGGCAAGCGGACAACGATATACGTTTCACAGCAACCGCGCCCTACGATGACAGTCGAGGAATTAAGGAAACAAACGCACATAGAATTCACGAAAATAATACGCCAAGAGGCGTTATAGGAGGAAATGATGATGACACCACTACAAGCGTTAGAACGTATCGGCAATAGAGGTTTAAACGATTACGGAGAAG
>SAAL01000263.1 GCA_009929445.1 Bacteroidia bacterium | reverse complement strand
AAGTTTTACTCCGGGACATTTCCGGAAGGCAGCTCCCGTTTTCTCGGGGCATTTCTTAAAGAGGCCACCGCTCCGATCCGGACCTCTGTCTGCAGGAACTTGGGAAAGGGAGTTGCACTCTACATGGCCGGATCAGCGGACACGATAATGCTCAAGACCGGAGAATACGGCAAAATAGAAAGGTATATACCGTGGGCAGCAGGAACTGCATCGCTCTTTCCCGAATCGTCCTTTTACGCCCTCTCGCTTGACCTCTGGACAAAAAAGCAAAGGGAAGCCTTAGCAAGAGCCCTGGAGGGCATGACAGGAAAATCCCTGGTGATCTGGACATCCGCGAACATGTCATCTGTTCCGGAAATACTGCTCGAAAATGATTTTATAACCCGTGAAGCCTACGGAAACGGCGGTTTCTGTTTCAGGGCGATCCCTCCGGAAGATACGGCAGACTACCTTAAGAAAAGCGGCTACAGGATAAAAAACCTTGATCGCCTGCCTCAGACGGCAAATAAAGACGCGAAAAACATCCTGTATGAGATCGGATTCATCGCAAAAGAGTATGAAGACGCTGTGAAAAGGCACAAACGGGATCCTTTCGAAGGAATGCAGGTAAACATCCCCAATGAGGTCATGGCTGTCCTGTCTCCATATATGCTCCTTCCGGATGATGCCATAGAGGAGGCGAGATACAGGACAATGAAGGCCCTGGGATATAAGGCCTGCGATATAACAAGGCCTGTCATCGTCTCTGATGAAATTCCCGACTTCTACAGCTGGATAGCGCAGTCAATGGAAAGCAGGGCGAAGATACCTAAGCTTGATATGGATAAGATAAGAAAAAGGAATAAAACAAAGAAGCGCGATGAAGAAATCTCCGGAGAATAAAACAAAAAAACTGACTTGGGAATGGCTTCGATGACCGTTTTTTATTTGTCGCAGCCTAAGTTTCAATAAAAATTTGAATTAAAACAAAATAACAGTTGTTTAGCATTAATAAAAAATGGTATAATAATTTTGCCGTTAAAAGGGAAGTAAAAAAAAAACAGTTTCTCCGAGCAACTCACTTCTCTAATGACTCTAATGTTGAAAATACCTTTTAACGGAGGGACAAAAACCATGCCAAAAACATTCCTTTCAGGACGTTTCGTCAAAAGAAACCTCTTCACTTGTTTTGTGGCCATAACAGCATTA
>SAAL01000262.1 GCA_009929445.1 Bacteroidia bacterium | reverse complement strand
CGCAGATAGAAGGGGAAATATGATGACCCCCTCCACCCTCGAAACGCTGAAAGAATGCGTGGCGTTGCTTGACCGCTCGGGTGAGAATACGAAGCAACGTGTGAAAGAGATATTGGAAGAACTGCTTAAAGAAACGAGATGATCCGCCATGTTAACCCTCACCACGCTCGACACTGACCTACGCCCATACGGCTTCATCCGAGTTGAATACGGCAGAACGTGGACTACGGGTGGTGTATCGTTCATAGGCGGAGCAATGCGCATCACAGGCAGAGCTACTGAAGAAGATTTAAAATCATTCGCCAATCTTTACAAAGATGGCATTATCAAATTCTCAAACGAGAGAGAGGAAAAAGGGGAATGAAAACAAGTATTAAATTTGGTTATAGTTTTATTGAAGATTTAAAGTTTGTTAGGAATTTTGTAAGTAAATCTTATACAAGACCAATATTAACAGGCTTCACAGTTGGAATCAAAGAAGGAAAAGTGACAATTTCCGCAACAGATAGTTACAAGTTAATTGATGTCATTATAGGTGAAATTGAAGATAAAGAAACTATTTATCAATCAAAATCGTTTCCAGCTGAAATCATTGATTTTGTAGTTAAAATTATGAAAAAAGCGAAATCGTGTATTTTCTCAATTGATACCGACAATGACCGAGTATCTTTTAGTGAAAGCGAAAGCGCTCCTGAATATTCAGTTACCGCTCTTCAAGGAGTTTTTCCGAACATTGAAAATTTATTTAAAGGAATTGAACAAAAGGTTTCGATAAAAAAAGAATGGTATCAAGAGTTCGTCTACAAATATACCGGTTGGGACTTGCACCCGACTTTAGAAATAGATATTAAAGGCGCACCCGAGTTAATGTATTTCCAACGTGAGAACTTTGACTTTATATTCAAACACTTTAAAGGTAGCAAAGGCGAAATATTTCATGCAAATAGCGTTGTGAAATCGATATTATTGACGTTTGATTTCAATTGGAAATATCGCATTGTTATCTTGCCTGTGAGAGTTGGTGATTAAATGACAACCCTCGAAACGCTGAAAGAATGCATAGCGTTGCTTGACCGCTCGGGTGAGAATACGAAGCAACGTGTGAAAGAGATATTGGAAGAACTGCTTAAAGAAACGAGATGATCCGCATGCTCACGCTAACTAACCTCGACATCGGCCTTCGCCCCTACGGCTTCATCCGCCTCGACTACGGCAGAACGTGG
>SAAL01000044.1 GCA_009929445.1 Bacteroidia bacterium | reverse complement strand
AATGCAGAAATTATTCTCTGAAAATGAGACACTTACAAAATACTTAAATTTCAAAAACCTAACGCAAGCGGGTTAATAGAGCTTGCGAAAGTTGAATAAATTATTTACCCATGAAACAGCCATTAAAGATAAATATCAAACACAAGGAAATGATTAATGGCGTGTTACATCTGTCATTAATAAAAAAAATAAAAAACAATCAGATGAAAAAATCGATTTACAGATACTGCATTCTGCTCGGATTTTTGTTATTACTTCCCGATATTGTTTATTCACAGGCAAAAACCTTGATCAGAGGAACTATTCATGATGAATTTGGCGAACCACTGATAGGTGCCACCATCATTGAGCGAAGCAGAGATAATCGTACGCTGTCAAGTGCATTGGCAGATATTGACGGCAACTTCAGTATCAGCGTAACAAATACTTCCAATGTGCTGGTGTTTCGCTACGTAGGATACAAGGAAAAAACGGTTGTTCCCGACTCTAAGCGGGTGTTGAAAGTGGTACTGCTCGATAGCAACGCCGACCTGCAGGAAGTGGTGGTAACGGCAAAAGCCAAACAAAATATCGGTGGGCTTGATATAGACGAAAGGGATATTTCCATGGCGATATCCAAAATCTCCACTGACGAACTGGAAGGTGTACATGCAGCATCCATAGACGATGCGCTGCAGGGACGTCTGGCCGGGGTGGATATTGTAGGCTCAACCGGAAATCCGGGTGGAGGTATGTCAATCCGGGTTCGCGGTCTTACCTCGCTCAACGGCAACAACGAACCTCTTATCGTTGTGGACGGAATACCGCAGGAAACAAAAATCGGTTCTTCATCCGACTTTGATTTTGCAACAGCTACCGAAGAAGAATTTTCGCAAATGCTCAATATCCCTCCTTCGGATATTCAGGATATAGTGGTACTGAAAGATGCAGCAGCTTCTGCTATCTATGGTTCGCGTGCAGCCAACGGGGTACTCATGATTACCACCAAACGCGGGAGCATCAGTCCGCCGAAAATCGATGTGCAAACTACTTTTACACTTAATACACCCCGTAAATCGGTTCCTACTCTTTCCGGATTTGAATATGTGACACTGGTCAACGAAGCCATGTTCAATGCCGGCAGAGTACTCAACACAGCTCAGTATCCCGAATTTGCCTATGATCCGAACAATCCGGAGTATTATTACAACTACAATCACGATACTGATTGGGTGGGAGCACTTACCAAAAACGGATTTGCCCAGGATTACAACATTTCGTTGTCAGGCGGTAGCCGTAAAGTGCGTTATCGTTTCTCCGCAGGGTACTGGGACGAAACCGGAACTACCATCGGCACCGGATTCCAACGGTTGAATACCCGTGCAAACCTCAACTACACCGTATCTGATAAACTCCGGTTCGTAGCAGATATAGCTTACACACACTCCACTACTCAGGACAATTTTATTCCGGAAGCTTCCGATTTTATGAAAGGCGACCTGCGCAGCAAGGCTTACACTAAAATGCCAAACCAAAGTATTTACTACTACAATGTGTTTGGCGAAGAAACGTCGCAGTATTTTACACCTTATACCAACATTCAGGGAAGATACCCGAATGTATACAACCCTGTAGCCATGGCTAACGATAGCCGTGTAAATAAAAACAGCGACAACGCCACTCCCAAATTCTCACTCATTTACGATCCGATACCACAAATTCAGGTTTCGTTTGATGTAGGCTTATCAATCAACAACAATAAAATCCAGCTTTATCTGCCGCAGACTGCCAGCGGGCTGGAATGGAACAACAGTTCAACCAACTGGGCACAGGACCGCGACGACGATTCGTTCACTATCCAGACTTTCACCAAATTCAGATGGATGCCCAAATTCAAAAACAGCGAGAAGCATCGATTGGTAGCATTACTGGGTATCAATACCTACGATACGCAGGGTAATTCATACATCGAATCGAGCAGCAACCTGCCATCTACCTATCTTCAGGATCCGTCGGTATCATCGAGGGTATATCCGAGCGGAAGCATTGGTGCCGGATTCTCTCAATCGCGCCAGGTGTCAGCTTACGCCAATGTGAATTACACATTGCTGGACAGATATATTATTTATGGTAGCGTGCGTACCGACGGTGACTCCAAATTCGGTAAAAACTACCGGTTTGGCGTATTCCCTGCCATCTCCGCCAGGTACAGAATCTCAGGCGAACCATTCATGAAAGAAATTAAATGGCTCAACGACCTTTCGCTCAGAGCATCGTGGGGTCTAAACGGAAATCCACCCCGAAGCAACTACATGTATTACAGCCGTTACAACAATTATGAGTATAATTACATAGGCAACACAGCTACCTATCCGTCTTCGCTCTCGCTGGACAATCTTCACTGGGAAGTTTCTACTCAGAAAAATCTGGGATTAAACTTTGTGGGATTTGACAACAGGGTAAACATGGAGTTGGAGTATTACATCAAAACTACGGTTGACGGTATCGGTACTTCGTCTCTTCCTTCATCTTCCGGCTTTGATAATTATACTACTAACCTCAATACAGTGGAAAACAAAGGGTTAGAACTCAACGTCATAACCACGCCCTATCGGGATAAAAACTGGAAAGTGGACTTTAACTACAACGTAGCACGTTCGCAGACATACCTGCGTAAACTCTCCGAATATGGCAATACAGAGTCCGGTTCATGGCAGTCCAACGGCTCCTATTTATCCCGTCTCGAACTGAACCAACCTTACGGATCTTTCTATGGCTACAAATACGACGGCGTTTACCTGAATCAACAGCAGACGATAGCGTTGGACAAAAGCGGAAATCAGATTTTCACAATGGATGATTACGGTCAGCTCGTTCCGGTTTATATGCGATTCAATTATCCCTCTATCGGTTATGTCTTTCAGCCGGGTGATGCCCGCTATGTGGATATCAACAACGATGGAAACATCAACCTGCAGGACGTGGTTTATCTCGGTGACTACATGCCGCTTTTTACAGGAGGATTCGGACCTACCATCCGATTCAAGGGGTTTACGCTGAGCGGTTGGTTTCACTTCCGCTACGGAAGTAGTGTACTCAATATCACCCGTATGAATATGGAAAAAATGTACAACTTCGACAATCAGAGCAAAGCAGTACTCAAAAGATTCAGAACTCCTTTCGAGCCGGGGTCCGAAGACCAGGCGCCGGCAGATTTGCTGCCACGTGCCCTATATGCTGCCGGTTACAACTGGCTGGGTTCCGACCGCTTTGTGGAAGATGGCTCTTTTCTTCGCTGGAAAACTGTTACTTTCAGATATACATTACCAAAAAATATAATTAAGAACATCGGATTGCAGGATATGAATCTGTGGCTAACTATGCAGAATATGTATGTATGGACCAGTTATACAGGTCAGGATCCCGAAGTGGATTTAGGCAAGGGCGGACAGGATACATCCCGGGCACCGCGACCCTATCAGTTTACCATGGGATTGAAAATCGGACTATAAAATAATCAAAAATACGCAACATAAGATATGAAACACAAACTAATAATATTCAGTGTAATCCTTTTGCTCGGATTCTCATCCTGCAATGATTATCTGCAACTGGAGCCGATTGACGGTGTGACGGTAACTAAATTCTGGAAAAACAAGGAAGAAGTACACGATGCACTGATGGGATGCTATGCCAGTATGATGGCAACCGGAGTGATGGAAGATTTTATCATCTGGGGCGAGTTGCGCGGCGATCTGGTGAAACCCCGTGTAAGCGGTGCCAACCTCTCGGTGATGAGTCAGTTTCAGAACGGAGATATCTCATCCACTATGGCTTATTGCTCGTGGGCCGATGTATATACGGTGATTAATAACTGCAATACGGTGTTGAGTTTCGCCAAAGAAACACAAAAGATTGACGAATCATTCACTCTGCAGCTCTTGTCGCAATACGAAGCCGAAGCAAAAGCTGTACGTGCTCTCATGTATTTTTACCTGGTTCGTACATTCAGGGATGTACCCCTGGTGCTGGAAGCATCACTGAGCGACAATCAGGATTACCGTGTGGCAAAAAGCAACGGCAATGAAATTCTCGATTTTCTGATTACCGACCTGAGAAGCATTGACCGAATTGAAAATGCATCGATATTTGGTATTCCTTTTAATCACGGAGTCAACGTGAAGGAAAACAAGGGCAGATTTACAGTATGGAGTGTAAAGGCTTTACTTGCCGATATTTATCTCTGGAAAGAAGATTATGAAAACAGCATTAAGCAGTGTGATCAAATCATCAATTCCGGACAGTTTACATTAGTTCCTGTGGGTAATACCGAAGTAGAATTTATGGATCTTTTCGGGAATGTATCTACTGTATATTACCCCAACGAAGGTGATGCTGATAATATGTTTCTTTCGATGTATGCCAACGGTAATTCGGTGGAGAGCATTCTTGAACTTCAGTTCGGTACCGATTTTCAGAATCCGTTTTACAACCTGTTTAATCCAACCAACGGTCAACTGGTTGCCAATATGGAGATGCTGTCATCCGATAATCTGTTTCCACAGTCGGCTATGGACAGAAGCTGGTACGACATCAGGGGTGAAGGTGTGGATTTCAAACAGGGATATGTATGGAAATGGATAGGATTATCCAGATCTACTTATACTTACAGGGCTGTGGGAGCATCATTCAGCAATTGGATATTCTACCGCCTTGCCGATATCATGCTCATGAAAGCCGAAGCACTTTGCCAGCTGGCCAAAAAAAGTGGTAACGTGGATCAGTTGACCCAATCGTTGGCCATTGTCAAAGAAATCCGTTCGAGAGCATGTGCACCCGAATCAACCAACGAGATACTCGACGAAAATAACATAGGTGCAAACGAACTCGAACGATTCATACTTACCGAAAGAGCCCGTGAGTTTGCTCACGAGGGAAAAAGATGGTTCGATGTGCTACGCCATGCCAAAAGAGACAACTATGCTGGTATAGCGTATATGGAAGAGATGGCCTCATACGCTGCCAACATTGATAAGGTAGTGAGCCTGCAAAACAAATGGAAAGGTGACTATAACAGTCATTATCTACCTATTGCTGAATCTGAGCTGCGTACAAATAAATTATTGACTCAGAATCCTTTTTACGATTCAAAATAACCTTAAGCAACAAAAAAGTAGAAAATCATGAAACGGTTCAATTTTAAAATACTCATACACAATCTGGCATTCGTGTCGATTTTATGTGTCATGCTTGTGTTTACATTCAATGCCTGCGAGAAAGATATGGCCGGAAAAATATATCAGGTATCCGACCAGCAAATGATAGATGAGATACTTGAAGCCAACCCCGACGAATTATCTTCCTTCCTGAAAATCATCGATATTTCAGGTTTGCGTGGTACGGTGCATGCATATGGTACATACACGCTTTTTGCACCAACAAATGCTGCCGTTGACAAATACCTGTCGGCCAACGGATTGTCACTGACTTCCATCCCGAAAGAAAAGGCGGAAGAAATAGTTAAATACCATCTGATAGCCGATACCATTTCCACTTCCGACTTCGTGGATGGAAGACTGCCTGCAGCTAATTTCAATAAACGCTACATCACTACCAAAACACTGACCGATGGTACAAGTGTGTACATCGAAGTAGACCGTGTGGCAAAAATTACCCGAAAAGACCTGCGCGGCGCCAACGGATATGTACACGTGGTGGACAATGTGCTTGCCCGTGCTACGAAAACCATTGACGACGTAATCAAATCGCTGCCCGAAAACTACTCACTCTGGAAAGAGGTATATGCGGCATCCAAAATCAACGATTACCTCACACAGCTTGAGGCTGAAAATCCCGAATTGGTTTTCACCTGCTTTATACAGAACAACGAAGCCTTTGCCAAAGCAGAAATAGCCGATATGCAACAATTGCTGGCACAATTGCGTACCAAAACGCCGGATGTGACCGACGAACAGACCTTGCTATTCAATTACATGGCATACCATATTACAAAAGGGTTTAGATACGTAGTGGATTTGATGAACATGTCGTCGCTCAATACGCTGGTACAGGGTGAAGTAATCGTACTGAAAAACAATGTGACGCAGGTTCTTCTGAATGAGTTTCTCATTGGAGGTGTGTTGGAAGAGGGAATTCCGGTAAACCGCGACAGTGAATATACTGATATGTCGGTAGCCAACGGTGTAATACATGACATCAGTGGAAACATTCAGATAGTGAAACGCAGCGCTTTCCGAATCTACTGGGATTTGGCTGAGCAACCCGAAATCATGGCCCTGAAGAGTTTCAGGCGTGCCGGAACAAATATCTATTTCAGCAATACTGATATGGCCGGAGTGAAATGGGAAAAAACCTTTACAAGCGATAATATCAAATATACCTGCTGGGGAGTACCTACTTCCATTAACAAGGATAATAATTTCATTTACGGTGATGCACTTGAATTCAGACTTTCTACCAATACCATGAAATGGGTGGAATTTACAACTCCCGTACTCGTACCCGGCACATACAAGGTCTGGTATTCATACCGTGCGCTCGGTGGTAATGGTATTCAGGATCTCCGGACCATTTTTAAGCAGGAAGGTTTTGAAGATCAGGTACTCGGAGTAATTACTACCACTTACAATAAGACTCCGGCAAGTTACGGATTGTCAAATTACTCGGCAGAGTTTTTTGCCAAAGAACTGATAGATGGTTTCCGCCATCAACAGATAAATTCAAAGGGATTTTTCGATTCTGCTAATACCTGCCAGTCGCTCGGAATTATTCAAGTGTTCAATACCGGCCAGCACGTGTTGCGCTTTGAACCTTTGAAATCGGCACAATACACTACAAAATGGGATCAGGTGCTGTTTATTCCGGTGGATGAAGACCAGAACTGGCCCAAACAGGATCTGACCGGAAAAATGATTTACGAAGAAACACCTAATTGCGAAATATATCCATATTCAGATTGTACCGTTCCGGAAGAACCGAGTGAAGTGCGTTCGTGGGGAAAGTAATAGAGGAAGAAGTGGCAGAAATGACTTGCCAGTTACACATGTAAAAAATATAATTTTGCATGCCAGTTACACATTTTGAAAATAATACAAAGAATAAAAAGTAAAAAAGAATGAAATCTTTAATAAACTACTTTACCACAGCATTGATGTTGCTTGTACTGTTTACAGCCTGCGAATCGCAGTGGGAAGAACATACCAAAACCAGGGAGTTGAGAGGCAAATCGCTCATGGATGTTATTTCGGAAAATCCCGAGACATCGGTTTTTGCATCCATATTGCAGAAAACGGGTTATGATGAGCTCCTCGGTGGCGATAAGATGATAACCGTTTTTGCACCGGTCAACGCAGTACTTGCGGGAGTGGACATGAACAACGTGGAAGCACTTAAAAGTATTGTTCGTAATCATCTGGCGTACGCCGGCTATCCTGTAAGTCAGGGCAAATTTGCTTCGGAAAAAGTAGAAATGATCAACGGTAAGAATCTCCGGATAGAAGGAGTTAGCATTAACGGTGTAGCATTACTCACCGAAACAGGTAAATATAACCTTACGGCCGCAAACGGAATTCTTCACCTGATAAACGGAATGATACCCGTTCAGAAAAACATTTGGGAGTATCTGCAGAGCGAAACCAACCACATTCAGGTAGATTTTATCAAAAAACAGGATAAGCTGGTGATGGATATGGAGAAGAGTGTTCAGATAGGAGTAACACCGAGCGGAAAACCACTCTACGATACTATCTGGAGAAATGAAAACCGGATGCTGAAAGCCCATCCCATAAATGCTGAAAATCAAAATTTTACATTCATTTTACTCCCCAATCCGGTAATAGAGCGCATCGAAACCAAGTACCAGACCTATTTTATGAAAGATGACGCTGTATTGCAGGATTCCATTGTACGGGCCGAACTTATATCAGACTGTGTACTGCTACCGGTAAAAATTACTGCCGACGGCAAATATGCTTCATTGGAAGGAGTAAAGATGGATATTAGTAATTCAAATATTCTTGAGGTTTATCAGGCATCCAACGGTACGGTGTACAGAATGAACGATGCCGATGTGAAAATATACGAGAACAAAGTAAAAACCATACAGGTTGAAGGAGAGGATTATTTCTCGTTTTATGCTGATAATATGAATGCGTGGATGATGAGGCAGAGACCGTTGCTTCACGGAGGAAAAGACATGGTACTCAACAGTCCCACCACTTTTATTACAAGTTACCGGTATTCCGATTCAGATACAACCATGAATATATCGATCAACAGAACATTCTCTCCGCGTGATGCTACATACAATGCCGGCAGGGTGAACAATTGCTACATTGAATTCAAACCTGTAATCCATTCGGTACCTTATAAAATTTACTGGGCAGCATACAACGATTATTCGGCTCACATCAATCTGCCGATTACGCTCAGTATCAATACAGGAACCCGGACAGTAAGGGTTGACACAGCAATAACTGCTCAGTTTAGTCAAAAAATGCTGATAAGTTTCCCCGACAAACCGGTTGTAAAACGAAATTCCTCAGGTGATGTCGTAAACAATTTCAGCCTGCTTCATGTGTTCACTTCCAATCGTTTTAAGGCAGGTTTACCGGAAGAAAAGCAGTTGTTTAAATCAATTATCAATACCGATGCCACCCTGCTACCCTATATCATGCCAACTAAAAATGCAACATTCACCGGCGAAGACGATTTTTTTGTGAAGTTTGAAGGTGAAGATCAGTACGGAGATAAAGAAACAATCATAAATCCTACTTACGGACAAGCTACCGTATTGGTAGCCAATACATCTGAGAACAGAGCCACCAACTCCGGAATGATTTTTCTGGATTACTTCAAATTAGTTCCTGTAATTGATCCAAACGAATAAACAGATTATCACTGACACGTAAATAAATATTATTATGAAGATAGCAAAAAAAATAATCCCGTTATTCATCGTTTGTGTGTTAAATCTTTCCGGAATTAATGCTCAATCCAGGACCGAATTCTCATTTGCTGTTACCGGTGTAGTGAAAAGCGCTGAAACTGGAAATCCTATTCCGGGACTACGTATCGCATACAAAAATGTACAAACGGCGATGACCGATGATGAGGGAAAGTTTGTAATAAAACTTCCTTCGGGAAGTGTCAATCTCGATGTTTCCGGACCGGGATATACTTCCAAGGTGGTTTCTGTGAAAGGAAGAAACTACATTGAAATCGAAATATATGCCGACGGTTTCAAAAGCGTGTACAACAACGTGGTAACACCCGATGGATTGGCTTCGCCGGTGGAAATTACCCAATCATGGTCCTCGGTCACCGAAAATAATATTCTGAGCACTTCTATAACCAGCGACGACGCTCTACAGGGCAAAGTGTCCGGATTGAATATGATACAACGTTCGGGAGCCCTCGGTGCCGGTTCCAATGTTTATATAAGAGGGCTCAACACAATGAATGCAGGCATTCAACCGCTATACATTGTAGATGGTATGCCTTATGAAAACACGATTTATTCAACCTCGCTTCTCGGTAATTATTTTTCTAATCCGCTTGCTTCCATTGATATTAAAGATATTGAAAGCATTACAGTGCTCAAAGACGGTACATCACAGTACGGGGCCAAGGGAGCAAATGGTGTGGTACTCATACGCACACTTAAAGCGAAGGAAGTGGAAACGAGAATCAATTTTCACCTGCATACAGGAGTAAATCTTGTGCCGAATGAAATACCGCTCCTCGGTGCAGCAGATCATAAGCTGCTCGTGTCTGACGTGCTTCAATCCACCGGAAAAAGCGGCTCTGAAATTATGGCATTGCCTTACATGAATCAGGAAGTGCCCGTGCTGAAATCATGGGGTTACGAAGGGAATCAGGATTACTACCGATACAATCACAATACAAACTGGCAAAAAGAGATCTACAACATGAGCTACAACCAGGATTATTATCTCAATGTGTTTGGTGGCGACGAAATAGCCGTTTACGCACTCGCAATCGGATATCTCAAACAGGAAGGAATTGTGAAGAATAATGATTTTCAGCGATTCAATACCCGGTTTAATGCCGAAGTAAATCTTACCCGCAAATTCATGCTGAATGCAAACATGAGTTTCCTGTTCTCCAACAAGAAACTCATTGATGAAGGTCCATCGGCAAACAGAAATCCGATTTTTGCTTCCATGATCAAAGCTCCGTTTATGGCATCTCACGTATATAATCAGGTGGGCGCTGTATCACCGGTCATTGAAGATGCCGATGTATTTCACAATTCAAATCCCTATTCGCTGGTAAATACAAGCGACCGACGAAATTCCATGTTCCGCTTTGTAGGAAATTTTGAAGGTGTTTACAAATTCAATAATTATCTCCGGGCAAATGCCATTATTGGTGTTAATTTCAATAAGGAACGTGAGAAACTCTATTTTCCCAACCGGGGTGTTTATTTCGAAACCATGCCGATGGGTCCCGTTGATAATGTTACTCAGCATCGGGTGGATCGTATTTTTACAATCTACACCGAGGGTGCAATGAGTTATTCCAACACATTTAATTATATTCACAAATTCAATGCAAGAGTTGGTGTAAGATACCAAACAAACAAAACCGAAGACGACTGGGGAAAAACGGCTAATACGGGTTCAGATAACTTTAAGTCGATATCTTACGGCGATGCCCTCTACCGAATGGTGGGTGGACAAATCGGAAACTGGAACTGGCTGAATGCATTTGCTACTACCGATTATGCATTACGCGACAAGTATTTCATCAACATCACAGCTGCCGCCGATGCCTCCTCGCGCTATGGCACAGACACCGAGCCAATGATTCTGTATCCTTCAGCTTCAGCTGCATGGCTCGTAAGTGGTGAAGAATTTATGAAAGACATGAATCTGTTTGATTACCTGAAATTAAGAGCAGGTTTCGGATTCTCCGGTAACGACGAAACAGGTAATTACACCGGTGTGCAATACTATGTACCTCAGAGCCTGCTCGGAAACTTCGGACTGGTGAGAGGCAATCTGGTAGATAAAAAGTTGAAACCCGAAACTGCGCAAAAACTCAATTTCGGCATTGATGCGGCCATGCTCAACGAGCGGTTGAATATCAGTGTTGACCTCTATCAACACAATATCACGGACATGGTCATCCGAATCCCGGTGCCACGCGAAACGGGTTTCCCGAATTATCTGACCAATGCCGGAAGTATGAAAAATACCGGAATTGATGTTGCAATGAAAGCAAGACTCATTAATACAAAATTCAAATGGGATGTTGGATTAATAGCTTCTACCTACAAAAATCAGGTGACAGATCTGAAAGGACAGCAATACATCACTAATGTTGCCGGAGCTCAGGTACTCACTGAAGTCGGCCGGCCGTTGGGCGTTTTCTACGGTTATGAAACGAATGGCGTATTTGCTACCCAGGCAGAAGCCCTAACCGAAGGACTCAGTATCATGAAAGGTTCTGTGGCTCATCCTTTTAGTGCAGGCGATATCTGGTTTGTTAATAAAGATAACAATGCTGTAATTGATGAGAACGACCGCGTAGTGATAGGTAATCCGAATCCTGATTTGTATGGCTCGGTATTTACCAATCTGCAATACAACAAGTGGAGTCTGGATGCATTCTTCAACTACTCATTAGGCAACGACATATACAACTACACGCGGGCTCAGCTTGAAAGTATGAGCAACTACAATAATCAGACTCAGGCAGTAATTAACCGCTGGAAGGCCGATGGCGACATTACGGATATACCCCGGGCTGTGTATGGCGACCCGATGGGCAACAGCCGTTTCTCCGACAGATGGATTGAAGATGGTTCCTATATGCGCCTGAAAACTCTTTCATTGTCTTATTTTTTACCGTTGAAAACCGATATTATCAGTTCATGCACATTCTTTGTCACGGGTGAAAATCTCTTTACATTCACACGCTATAAAGGGCTGGATCCCGAATTTGCATTGGGTCAGAGTCCGCTCTACAATGGTATCGACGCAATGTTTACACCTCATGCCAGAACCATTTCTGCAGGAGTAAAATTAGACTTGTAAGAAATTATTCAGAAAAAAGATATTTTTAATTTGTCCAATAATACGAAACTTTTACCTGAAGACAAAGGAACAAAAACTAAAACTTATGAACACATTCAAATATATAGTTATTTCGTTGATAATGAGTCTTACAATCGGACTGAATTCCTGTGTTGAAACTGAAATCAACGAAGCGGTATCATACAAGGACTTTTACTCCACGCTCGACGATGCCGATGCAGCCGTAATGGGGATTTACGGTAAAGTGATGGGAATTGCTGATAGGCTGGTCGTTCTAAATGAACTGCGGGGCGATATGCTTGACGTGACAATCAATGCAGACCACGATTTAATTGAAATCAACAGCCAGCGGGCAACCAAAGAAAATTACTGGTCGGATGTAACACCGATTTACGAAGTGATTCAGAACTGCAACGATGCACTTTATAATTTCGACCTCATGCTCGAGAGTAACAAACTTACTCAGGATCAGTACAACGAGCGTTACTCCGATGTGGGAGCCATCCGTACGTGGTTGTACTATCAGCTTGGTGTCCATTTCGGTAGTGTGCCGTATATTACTAAACCAATTGTAAGCCTCGACGACCTTGATAAGAATCAAGCAGGTAAACTTAATCTGGATGCGCTCATTCCCGAGTTAATACGGTTTATGGAAAACCTCCCGACACTCGAAAATTACAAAAATTCGAAACTCATCACCGGTACCATTGATGGAGTGAGTCTGGTGCCCTATTTTATCAACAAGAAATGCCTGCTCGGCGATCTTTACCTTTTCAATAACGAATATGATAAAGCTGCAGGCATATACCGCCAGGTACTCTCAAAAGATGAAGATGCTGGTGATACCGGAAACAGCCTTTCATTCCGCCTATACGATGACAAATCCTGGCAGAGTGGCGAAGTGAACTATTTCTCCGTTCTTTATAATCGCTACACACCGGATGATATTTCAAAATTCTATAATGCATGGATTAACATGTTCGTGAAACCGGCCGACGACAGGTATGTGAAATATGAAATGATCTGGGAAATGACATTCAAAAGTCAGTTTGCTCCTGCATATCCATTCATCCGTCTTTTTGGAACTCAGGGTAAAGGAGAATATCTGCTCAAACCTTCCAGATACGCCATGGATGAAATGTGGGGCGGCGAAATTCAGCGAAACGGAGTGCCCTACGATAGCAGAGGTGTTTCGGGCGGTGTAGTGAAAACAGCTGATGGCGGATATGCTGTAGCGAAATATTCTTACGGCTACGATCCGCTCAATACACCTTATGACAATTCAGGGAAATGGTTCCTGTATCGTGCCGGATTGCTTCATCTGCGCTTTGCTGAAGCAGCCAACAGATCTGAATCGGGAGGTGGATATCCCAGACTGGCCTGGGCGCTCACCAACGACGGTGTTATAGGTGAAGCCTTCACCTGGAGACATCAGGATGGAACTATATACAGGGGAGACTCAATCAAATACAGCAGTTTCGGACCAGCAAGACCTTATCCTGCTCCCTATTATTTCGACGGCAGATTTACCGATTTGCCGCGTATCAGAAGTCCGTGGAGATACAACGGGGGTGTTCGCGGACGAGCCAACCTGCCTAATGTAAGCATGATAGATATTACAAGCAAACAGGATTCCATTAATTTCATCGAAAAAATGATAGTGAAGGAAGCCGGACTGGAGACTGCTTTTGAAGGTCACCGGTGGACTGATTTAATCCGCGTAGCGCGCCGTTTACAGAAACTCAACGGTACCGGAGGTCAGTTCCTCTACGAAAGAATGCATCGAAAATACGAACTGGCCGGATTACCCGTTCCCGATTTCACACAGGAATCAAACTGGTATCTGCCTCTTTATTAGTTGGAAATTAGAAATTAGTCCCGATAGCTATCGGGAAGAAATTAGAAATTAGAAACCAGAAGTTAAATGACAGAATACGGATGATGATATTCAGACACAAGATAATACTAAAGAAGAATCTCCGAACTTATTTTATTTCTATTGTGAATTTATTTTCAGGTTATAAGGCAATACTTGTTTTGCTGTTGTTTATTACATTTTCTGCAGCGGTGGAGCTTTTTGGTGCCGAAAAACTCAACCGTGGATTGGTTGCTTACAGGAGTACCGAGAATAATGTCAAATATGTAAATATTTCCTGGAGATACCTCTCATCCGACGATCCGGCTACGCAATACAATATTTACATGGCCAAAGTGTATTCAAGCGGTACGATGCAATCTTATGTCAAAATCAACGATACACCTGTTGCAGGAAAATCCTTCTACAAGTACGAAGATAAAAACCTGCTTGCTGCCTGTTATGTTCTTAAAGAAGTGATAAACGGTGAAGAAAAGGACAGCATCGGATCGTACCTGATGAAAGGAGTAGGCGAAGCCGGAAGCAATTACATCACCATACCGATGAAACAGATTGCAGGCGACGATGCGTGGGCTTACGCTCCGAACGATGCGACTGCTGCCGATCTGGATGGCGACGGCGAACTGGAACTGGTGATTCACCGGGCCGGTAAAGGGCAGGACAACGCTAATTCAGGCATTACAGATGCTCCGGTGTTGCAGGCTTACAAACTCGATGGAACTTTCTTGTGGGAAATCAACCTGGGAGTGAATATCCGCGAAGGTGCCCACTATACCCAGTTCATGGTGTACGACCTCGACGGCGATAGTAAAGCCGAAGTTGTTTGTAAAACGGCCGAAGGTAGTAAAGATGCTGTAGGTACACCGGTCGGGAAAGCCTATTTTCCCGAATATAAAGCCAACTATGGTTTTTCAGTTAATTACAATGAAAATGCAGTTTACCGCAATTCCGGCGGTTACATCCTGCAGGGACCTGAATTTCTCACGGTTTTCAATGGTGAAACAGGCCGGGAAGTGGTAACCACCGAATATGATCCACCCCGATACAGCACCTGGAATAACGGCAATGAAATTCCTAAATTGACACAAACAGGCACCGAATTAAATTCGCGCTGGGGCGATAACTACGGCAATCGTGTTGACCGTTTTCTGGCTTGTGTGGCCAATCTGGGAGGAGAAAATCACAGCGTGGTAATGTGCCGCGGATATTACACCCGAACCGTTCTCGTAGCGTATGATTTTAAGGACGGAAAACTCACCCGCCGCTGGAAATTCGATACCTGGACAGGCTCCGGCAATACAAATTACGCCGGACAGGGAAATCACAACCTCCGTGTGGGTGATGTGGATGGTGATGGGTACGACGAAATTGTTTACGGTTCGATGACCGTAGACCACAATGGTAAAGGATTATATAATACCAGGCTCGGACACGGAGACGCACTTCACCTGAGTGATTACATTCCTGAACGACCCGGAATGGAAGTAATGGCTGTACATGAAAGTGGTGGAAACGGTACAACGCTTCGGGATGCACGAACGGGAGAAGTGATTTTCAAAGTTCCTTCAAGTGATGATGTGGGTAGAGGAATGGGCTCCGATGTGGATCCGCGAAGCCGTGGAATGGAGTGGTGGTCAGCCCGCACGGGAGGTATCCGCTCGGCTGTAACCGGCGAAGTGGTAAGCAGCACAAGCGTATCTATGAATATGGCTGCCTGGTGGGACGGAGATTTGCTGCGCGAAATGCAGGATGGTACCGGTGTAACCAAAACTGATCCTGTATTAAACGCCAGAACAACGCTCCTGGATGCTTCGGCCGAATGTTCATCCAACAACAGCACCAAAGCAAATCCGTGTCTGGCCGCTGATGTCACAGGCGACTGGCGCGAGGAAGTGATTCTGAGAACTTCCGATAATAAGAACGTAAGGATTTACCTTACTACGGTCCCTACCACATATCGTTTCCATACATTCCTCGAAGATCCGGTTTACCGGATGAGTGTGGTCTATCAAAATGTGGCTTACAACCAACCTACCCATACCGGATTCTATTTCGGATCCGATTTGGAGCATATATTTCAAAATAAAGATATAACCATTACTGAATCAAACCATGAGGTCGATCCGGTGTTTGATGCTGTTTCTTATAAATGGTCAACCGGCGAAACTACTAAAAAAATAACGCTGAACAGTGCCGATTATTCTGCCGGTCAGGACAACAAAGTATGGTTGGATATGAATTTCAGAGGATACTTATTCACCGATACACTTACATTCAGATTTATGACCACCGGAGTTGATAAACTGTGGGCTAAAAACGAAATACAGCTGATCGAAAATCCGGTGAAGCAAATTCTTCAACTTAAGTTTAATATCAGTGGTAAATTCAATTTGCAGGTGTACAATGCGGCCGGACAATTGTGTATGCAGCAACCCGTCAGTACTTTACGGTCTTCCATACAGCAGGTTAATGTAGCTGATCTGCACAAGGGAGTGTTTTTAGTGAATATTTCGAACGAAACTCATCGTTATACCATTCGGTTTATAAAACATTAGTTGGAAGTTGTTTTTGCCGTTATGAAAATAAATACGTTAATAATTAGAAATTAATCAAATTACATACAAAGAATATCAAATTTTAAACTCGAATATATTAATTATTCTGTTATTTTTGTGATGTGAACGTACACAATCTTTCAGTTATATTTACAAACAATACATTTTATTAATCAATTAATAATTTTTTATCATGAAAAAACTATTTACTTTTTTTCTCGGACTGATGCTCTCGGTCTCATTGGTTCCGGCACAAGAATACTGGAACAAGTATCTGATAGATGAAAACTTTGACGGAGCGATAGCTTTGCCTACAGGCTGGAGTTATTTGAGTGGAACTACAGCTGTATTTGGAAGAGGTGCGGGTCAATCACTTGTAGATGGAATAAGAATGTCTGGGAGTGGTAGTGGTAACCGTGGTGGAGAAATCAAGTTCCCACTTGTCCCTGATTCTTCTACTATCTATGTTGATTTAGATTTGAAAGTTACCAGCTCAGTTGTTAACAATAGAAATGCTTTTACATTCTATTTGTTAGGAAGCAAGAGTGTAAATGTGAATGCCAACAACGGTACCCAATTTGCAGATGTGATTGCCGGTATCTACTGGGTAGGATCGTCCGGAAAATTCCACATTTGGAATCAGGATATTAAAGGTCCGGTGCCGGTTGAAAAACCTGATACTGTTATCCGTGTATTTGATACAGGACAATATCCAAGTTTTAGAAGGGCAGGAACAACTACAGCCATTGCTGACTCAATCAACTTGAGTACTAAAAGTGAAGTGGGTCGTTTATACAACAAGTGGTACACATTAAACTTCAAATTAAATTTTGTGACGAAGAAAATGGATCTCACTATCACTCAACAAGATAGTATAGCCAATACGCAAACCTTTACCGATTTGGATTTTATTACACCAACGGCCACTGATTTTGTTTCATTTGGCATGGTTAATAACAGATCCTCAAATGCTGGTAATGCTTCAAATGCCAACCTTGATGCTACCGTGGATAATTTCAAGGTGTATCAAAAGGTATTGTCATTAGGGAAAGCTGACCTCACAATAAAATATCAGGATCAGGATGGAAATGAGGCTAAAGCTCCTAAAGTACTTACACAGCAGGAAGTAGGATTGATGTATCGTTTAAAGGAAGAAGACAAGGCATCCTTTGCTAACAATGGTTCGTATTATGCATACAATGCTGAAGCTACCGGACCTGACTCTGTTATTGTACAGCCTGGAGGCATCACACTGGTTGCTATGTTTAAGAAAACAACACAAACTTCAGGAACATACATCTGGAAAGGTTTCACCAGCGAATACTGGAACGAACTGGATGCTAATTTTACTACCACTATGTTTGACCAGCTTGCCTATCAGAATGGTAACGGTGTAAAATTCTCACTCGACAGTGCTCCGATCAAAGAAGTAAATTTTAGTTCGAAATTTGATTTGGGAACACAAAATTTAACAGTAGATGTTCCCGATTATACGGTTTCTGGAACAGGTCTGTTGACTGGAACAGGCTCTATAGATGTAAATGCATCAACCTCACTTAACTTCATGAGCAAGATGACAGGTGGTGTGAATCTGAACAAGGGTACCCTGACAGTAAAAAATGTTTTTCTTACCGACAAGTATAATGTGAAAAGCGGAACTACCCTCGACTTCTCTACCGGTTCAAATTCTGTAAGTACACCGATAACAGGTGTGGGAACACTGAATTTTAAACCTTCCTCATGGGTGACTTATTCTTCAACAGTGAAAGGTGTTAGCCAGATTAATTACCTGATGCAGGTGAAAGGAAATATCGAAACCATGAAAGGAATGCCGAGAATGAATTTAGTGCTGGATTCATTGGCGAAAATTAACGTAACCTCTGCAAGGGGTGATAGTATTGCAATTTTTGGTACTACACTCAGCTACAAAAACAATTACATCAATCTTGGAGATTCTATTCACATGGCTTACATGGACAATCCATCAACAACAGGTTCTACAAATGTGTTTGTTGGTGAACTCACCGGCACAGCAAAATCCAAACTGGTTGGCGCTAACGTTCGTACAATGGCATACACCATTGGCGGATTAAATACGAATGCTGAATTTGCCGGTCAATTGGCACCTGTTAACATTGATGCATGGGCCGGATACACTACTTATAATATTGTAAAAATAGGGAAAGGCACTTGGACACTCTCAGGCGCAAGTCCTAACTTCTACGGAGGTGTAAAAGTAAACGATGGTACCTTGGTGGTTAATAATGTTTTATGCGATGCAATTCCCAAAGAATATACTGTCATCCCTGCAGCCACCGGAGTTCCAACTTCTATTACTCTGACCAAAATACCGGAAGTTTTTGTAGCTGATTCTGCAACACTGGCAGGTACAGGATTTATCGGAGCTAATTCGACAGTAATAAACGGTACGCTTAAAGGTTCTCTGCATTTCGGGGGTTCTGTTACGTTATCTCCGGTAAGTGATAAACCTTATTCAGCTACCACGATCATCAGTGTGGATGGAACGAATATCGATAAGGTGATAGTTGACGGTGACCTCAATTACGGTGGAAAACTGAAAATAGACCTGGGGAAATTGCCTCCGATTGGTGATTACCAGATTTTCCAGGCAGGTACCTATATAGAAGTTGACGAATTTGGTTTCAACTCCATTGAGTTACCTTCAGAAAACTGGACATTTGATTTTATGACCGGAACATTATCTTATAAAGGTGGTGATACGGCTGTAGAAGGCATTGACTACAGCAAAGAAATTGAATCCATGGAATACTTCGATATCACCGGAAAACAGGTAATGAAAAGTTTCGAAGGATTTATAATCACCAAAGTGAAATATACCGATGGAACAAGCGGAACGTACAAATCCTATAGAAGAAATCTGAAACGATAACCTTTTTTCTTTGTTCCTAATATAAAAAAATGTCCCTTTACGGAGAAAATAAACCCTCTAAAGGGACATTTTTTTAAGAATCAAATCCCGACTCGTATAATCATGCTCTCTTTCCTTTCAGTTTCAGATGCAAAATATGATTACTCAGGATTGGATTTCTACGCTGCATTACCAAAAAAAAACTAACAATGAAAAACCAATTCAAATTACTGGCACTTCTTTTTCTTTTTATTTTGCCGCTAACATCTCAATTCAGTGTTTTGGCACAGCGAAAAATGGAAAAACTGGACAGGGGAGTAGTCGCCGTAAAAAACAACAGTGGTGGGTATTTAATTTCCTGGCGTTATCTGGCTACCGATCCTGAAGATATTCAGTTCAATGTTTATTCGAGGGTAATGGGATCTTCTACAGGTTTTGCAAAGCTCAACACCGCACCACTTACCGTGACCAATTATACAGCACCGTCATCTCAGGTGGGAAATGGTGCACAACTTTATGTCACTACCTTACTGAATGGCGTAGAGAGTGAACCGAGCATAATTTACAAAATATCTGCATCGGCTAATTTCACCACCCAGTATCGGAGTGCCTACCTGGATTTCAGCTACAATCCCGCAAATGATGGACTGGAACTCCACAAATACTCCACCAAATTCATTTGGCCTGTCGACCTCGACGGTGATGGTGAATACGATTTTGTGGTGGATCGCCTTTCTGTGGATGGAGGCTCACATAAAATTCAGGCATATTTGCGCAATGGTTCTTTGCTCTGGACAGTGGATATGGGACCAAACGTAAGTATCAGCGAAGGCCAGGACGATATGGTCATTGCTTATGACATGGATATCGACGGGAAAGCAGATGTGGTAATTAAAAGCAGCGACGGGACAAAATTTGCCGATGGTAAAGGCGTTAACGGATCGACAACACTCGATACAGATAACGATGGAATCATTGATTACAATCCCCAAAACGTTAAAAATCCGCCGCAATATATCACGGTAATTGATGGAATGACCGGAAAAGAGAAGAACAGTATTGAAATGAGATATCCTTCCAATTATACCCGAACCAATAAGGCTATTTTTATGGGAACGGAATATTCAAATCTGAATGGAATGATGGCAATCATTTATATTGATGGAAAGCACCCAAGTGTTGGATTTGTGTATAAAACCCGTACAAGTTCTGATAAGTACCATTGGTATTACGCATCTGCTTATGGATACAATGCTTCCGGACAATGGGTAAACTGGTATAACTGGGAACGTGGTTATCTGGGTGCTGCCGAATTTCATAGCATCAGATCTGCCGATGTGGATCTGGATGGTCGTGATGAGTTGCTGAATGGTGGTTATGGCATAAAATACAATGGCACACTCGCTTTCAATGCAAATATCAGCCACGGCGACCGGTTTCGTACCGGTGATATAGATCCCGAACGTCCCGGACTGGAAACATTCGCCATTCAGCAGAACAATCCGACCATGCTCGGGCAGCTTATATACGACGCCGCTACCGGCGACGCGATTAAGAGAATCTATATGTCAGCCGTAGGCGACGTTGGGAGGGGCGAATGTATGGATGTGGATCCTTCACGCATTGGTTACGAGTTCTGGTCAACCATGGCCAACATCTACGATGCAAAAGGAAATGTTCTTTACGAAGGAAGTACACCATTTCCTCACGAAGGTATTTGGTGGGATGGTGAGCTGGACAGAGAAGACCTTTCTGCTCCCGATGGAAATGGTTTTAATGCTGATGTCCGGAAATTTGATGTTAACTCACGTACATTTGCATCCAGACTCATTGAATTTGCCAAAATGACCAATTATGCGGTGAAATCAGAATACGGAGTGCGTCCCGCCTTTTTCGGAGATATTGCAGGTGACTGGCGCGAAGAAGTTTTACTTGAGAAATTTGGGAATGTAACCGCAACGCTGAAAGACAAAAATGGAAATGATTCAATTGCCACTGTTAATTCATCTATAGGATTTGTGGGTTTCTCCACCGATTATCCTACAACAAAAAGAATCTACTGTCTGATGCAAAACCCGGCTTACCGCAACCAGACTACCACTAAAGGTTATTATCAGTCTCCTATTCCTGATTTCTACCTGGGATATGACATGCCGGTTCCTCCCGTATCGCCGGTTCAGCAGGCAAAATTGACCTGGTCATCGGGATCGGCTTTTGATAATTCATCCTCCAGCTTTGTGCTGGCCGATGAAAAAACCAAATCGGTATTTACAGACGGCGACGATGTGATGTTTGATTTTTCGGGCGATAATTCTTCTCCTATTCTCCTGAACGTTGATTTGGCTCCTTCCAGACTGTATGCAATAAATCCGAAAGGAAAAGATTTTATACTCGGAGGAACGGGAAAACTTAACGGTACAATGGATCTGATAAAATCGCAGAACGGTAAATTCACCCTGAATGGAAATCATAACTATACAGGAAAAACAATAATTTCAGAAGGCAATCTGTGCTTGAATGGCAGCAGCAACAGTCCGATTGAGGTCAGAGCTAAAGGAACATTAAGCGGAAGTGTGGTTCTCAACGGTGGCATCACGCTCACTCCCGGACTGAACGTGGAAGGCGGCAGGTTATCACCCGGAAACGGTCTTGAAGCCGGAAAACTGGGTAAAATCGTTGTAAACGGTGCACTCACGCTGCCCGGAAAATCAAACATCGAAATTGACATACTTCCCGACGATTTATATAAAAATGACTCGCTGGTTATCAACGGTGATTTTACAGTTAACGGAATTAATAATATTATTGTAAATGGCACATTATCTCCCGGAACCTATACGCTGGTTGCCTGGACCGGAACTTTTACAGGTACACTGTCGAATTTCGATGTAATAGGAATCTCCGGGTTGCCGATCAGATTGGTAATGGGAAGTAATAATCTGCAATTAATAGTTGAAGCTACCCGCTCTGCTTCGAATGTTGTCTGGACCGGATCAACCGATAGCAACTGGGATTACCTGACAACAAATTTTCAGACATTGACAACACCACATCAGTCCACCTTCTTTGTTCAGAACGATAGTGTGGTGTTTGACGACAGCGCTGTTCAGACTAACGTCTTCCTCTCCGAATCTATGATTACAACAGGCGTTCGGTTTGCGAATAACACTAAATCTTATACATTTACAGGTGCAGGTGGTATTGGCGGTTCCGGCGTTTTTCAAAAAACCGGAAAAGGTTTGCTTGATCTGGGGAATATTCAAAGTACCTATACAGGAAAAACGATTTACAACAACGCACTGGTGAAGGTCAGCTCGCTTAATCAAACCTCAATACCCGGAACGCTGGGCCAGGCGACAACTGCACCTGCTGACTGGGTAATGGCGGATTCCCGATTAATTGTGGATGCGGTAAATTCCAATACAGATCGTGGACTGACCATTCAGGGAACTGATACCATTGAGATTTCTAAATCGAACGGCGTTGTTTCAATAACCGGTGCAATTACCGGAACTGGTGGACTCGTAAAAACAGGTATGGGTCAGCTGAATGTTTCAAGCAGTTCGGCTAATACTTATGCCGGTGAAACGGTTATAAAGGAAGGAACTATTGGACTCGGTACTTTGGAAATGAACCGTACAGGGTTTGGCAAAAGCGGCAAAATACGCATGGAAAACGGATCCCGCATACGTATGTTCGACAACAACAGCGATTACAACCAGAAAGCAACCTGGTACATCACCATTCCCGAAGGTAGTACAGCCCGAATTGACGCATCCAGCCGTTGCAATATCAACGGATCGATCGCAGGCGAAGGTACGCTTACTTATTACACACCTTATGTGCGGGCAGATATGGTAGCAGGTGGCGGAACTGCATTTACCGGAACCATCAATGTAATAACCGATAGCGATGGCGGCGATTTTCGCATTACGGCTAATGCACCGGGTTTCCCCGCTGCAGCCATTAATTTAGGTAATAATGTGAGAATGGGAGCTTACTCTTCAGTCGGATCAAGCAGTACTTCAGCAAACCAGGTGGTGAAAATTGGTTCTCTTTCCGGAACAGCATCTTCGCAAGTGTATGCAGGTACCTATCTTGTAGGTACCGATAACCGCGACGCTGTATTCAACGGAATAATGAAAAGCGGCGGAACATTTACCAAACTAGGAACCGGTGCATGGACGCTGACCGGAGCTTCCGAAACTACATCCACCTTTACTGTCAACGATGGTAAACTCATTGTAAAAAATACCACAGGCAGTGCTACCGGAACCGGAAACCTGAGTGTCAACAATTCTGCAGCGCTCATGGGAACAGGTATTATAAGCGGAAATGTTACGATGAACTATACATCAAAACTTAGTCCCGGAATAAGTGAAACAAGTATTGGAACGCTCAGTTTTACTAAAAACCTGACTCTCACACAGAATGCCACGACCGTGATTAAAACCGGTGCTTCTGCCAATGATATGCTCAACGTTACGGGTACTTTATACCTGAATGGCATCCTGGAAATGAAAAACACCGGTGCAGTCTGGGTGGACGGAGCAAGTTTCAGGTTGTTCAATGCAGGAGTTGTGAGCGGCAGCTTTGCTTCTATCTTTCCTGAAAAGCCCGCAGAAGGTTTGGTATGGGATACAAGCCGGATAAACGAAGGTGTCATCTCTGTAAAAATTCCATCGGGAGTCAGCAGAATAAATGCTTCACATGTAAGAGTTTATCCACAGCCGGTTGTAAATCATTGTTTTATTACACTTGAAAATGACGCAGCCGATAAAATGCTTGTAGAAGTCTTCAGTGCAAAAGGTGAAAAGCAGGATATTTCACTATCTACAACTGCTGGCAATATCATAAAACTTGACATGTCGAATCTGATACCGGGATTGTATGTGTTGAAACTTACAAATGCTGATTCGGCCATTTATACCTGCAAATTGCTGAAGAAATAACAAACTTATTTTTCATAAAATCAATGTCCACCTCCGGAATAAAGGTGGACATTGATGTTTTTTCATTTTTGAAAAATGTAATACTTAGCATCTCCCGGAGGAAGGAAACTCCGGATTAATTCGATAAAACCTTTTTAACCATGATAAAAAAAACATTTGTATTGCTTTCATGCTTCCTTTTCATACAACTGATTGTAAGTCAGAACAAAACACTTGATCTTTCCGGGAAATGGCGTTTCGATATTGACAGAAACGATGTGGGTGTGTCAGAAAAATGGTTTTCAAAAACGTTGCGGGACGATATTTTCCTGCCAGGTTCCATGGCAGAAAACCGTAAAGGTGATGATGTAACATTAAACACACAATGGACAGCAAGCATCTACGACAGCACTTACTTCTACAATCCGAGATTAAAAAAATATCGCCAACCCGATAACCTCAAACTGCCCTTCTGGCTCACTCCGGTGAAATACTACGCAGGGGCTGCCTGGTATCAGAGGGAAATATTTATACCGGCCGACTGGAAAAACTCCCGGATCGTGCTCTTTCTTGAACGTCCGCACACCGAAACACGCCTCTGGATCAATGAAACGGAAGTGGGTATGCAGAACTCGCTATCGGTTCCTCATCAGTTTGAAATCAGTAAATACCTGAAGAAAGGTAAAAACAGGATTACACTCTGCATCGACAACCGGACAAAGGATATTGATGTAGGAAAGGATTCGCACAGTATCACCGACCAAACGCAAGGCAACTGGAATGGTGTGGTGGGTCGCATAGAGCTTCAGTCGATGCCACAGACATACATTGAGGATATACAGATTTTTCCCGATTTGAAAAATAAAAAGGCGCTTGTAAAACTGAGCATTGCGGGAAATTCATTGGGTATTATTACCTTAAGTGCCGAAAGTTTTAATTCCGACAAAATCCATAAAGTTTCTGCGATATCCAAAGAGCTGTCGTTAAAGAATTCGTCGGGAAAAATGGAAATAGAATTACCGATGGGCGATGATTTTCTCACCTGGAACGAGTTTCACCCCAATTTGTACAAACTTATAGCCACACTAAAGACCAAACAGGGAACCGATACGCGTGCAACACGTTTTGGAATGCGGGAATTCTCCATACAGGGTAAATATTTTTATGTCAACGGACAAAAAACGATACTTCGGGGAACAGTAGAGAACTGTGTATTCCCCCAGACAGGCTATGCCCCGATGGACGAGAAATCATGGGAACGGGTTTTTCGCATCTGTCGCATCTACGGTCTTAACCACATGCGCTTTCATTCCTACAATCCTCCCGAGGCAGCCATGAAAGCCGCTGATGTGGTTGGATTTTATCTTCAGCCCGAAGGTCCGAGCTGGCCTAACCACGGATCATCGCTTGGCGATGGCCGTCCGGTGGATAAATACCTGTGGGAGGAAGCCGAACGGATTGTGAAACAATACGGTAATTATCCTTCGTTTTGCATGTTTGCCATTGGCAACGAACCCCGAGGACGATGGGTGCCCTGGGTTTCGAAATTTGTAAATTACTGGAAAGAGAAAGACCCGAGAAGGGTGTACACCGGAGCATCGGTTGGAGGCAGCTGGGCATGGCAGCCTGCCAGTCAGTATCACGTAAAAGCCGGTGCACGCGGTCTTGACTGGGACCGGCGACCGGAATCCAATTCCGATTACCGTGGAAGGATTGACACGGTACGTCAGCCTTATGTATCGCACGAAACCGGTCAGTGGTGCGTATTTCCCGATTTCAGGGAAATAAGTAAATATACCGGTGTGATGAAAGCCCGTAATTTCGAATTGTTTCGTGAGGATCTGACTGACCGGGGAATGGGCTATCAGGCTGCCGATTTTCTGATGGCATCGGGAAAACTTCAGGCGCTTTGTTATAAGCACGAGATTGAGAAAACACTCAGAACACCCGGATACGCAGGATTCCAGCTGCTTTCTCTCAATGATTATTCAGGTCAGGGAACGGCACTGGTAGGTGTGTTGAATGCCTTCTGGGAAAACAAGGGATACATCAGCGCCGAAGAATTCCGGCATTTTTGTGCACCCACCGTATTGCTCGCAAGGATGGATAAGTTTATTTTCAAAAATAATGAAGCACTGAAGGCAGGAATAGAAATAGCACACTTTGGAGAAAATACGCTCACAGGAAAACAAACCGAATGGAAAGTCAGAAATGAGTTGGGAAAAATCGTCTCCGAAGGCTCATTTGCCCCAAAAGATATTCAAATCGGTAATTGTCAGCAATTAGGCGAAATTACTCTGCCGTTAAACTCAATTCAGGAAGCTGAAAAACAGAACCTGGAGGTACGGCTGAAGGGAACAGACATTTCCAATAACTGGGATTTCTGGGTGTATCCCGAAATGCTGCCACAGGTTGATACAGCTTCGGTTTATATTTGTGACAGGATCGATGATAAAGCCAGAAATGTGTTGAAAGACGGAGGATCTGTTCTTCTGCAGATGGCAGGGAAAGTCACTCAGGGAAAAGATGTGGTTCAGTATATGGTTCCTGCATTCTGGAATACTTCCTGGTTCAAAATGCGTCCGCCACATACCACGGGCATACTGATTAACGATTTTCATCCGGTATTTAAGGACTTCCCGACAGATTTTTACTCCAATCTGCAATGGTGGGAGCTGGTTAACAGAGCACAGGTGATGGAACTTGCCGATTTTCCTGTATCCTTTCAGCCCATCGTTCAGCCCATCGACACCTGGTTTATCAACCGCCGGTTGGCCATGCTCTTCGAAGCGAAAGTCGGAAAGGGAAAGATTGTGGTGTGCAGTGCCGATATTCAGAAAGATTTGGATAAACGATACGTCGCCAGACAGTTGCGGTATTCCATTTTGAAATATATGAACTCCGGTTTATTCTTTCCTGAAAATGATGTAACTTTGGAAATGATAGAAAATCTGGCTACAAAGCGGGGCGAGTGGCTGGATATGTCCATGACAAAGGATGCACCCGACGAGCTGAAAAAGAATATCAAATAGGGAATTTGGTTATTGAGTTATTAAGTTATTGAGTTATTGGTAATCAATCTTTGCATTTTATGAATTGCCCCGCCTTTCAGTGAATTGCCCCGCCTTTCAAGGCGGGGGATAAGAGAGAAAAGTATTATATTTCTACAAATTAAATATACAGCAATGAAAAAGAAAACCTGCTGCTTGTTAATCATCATGCTTTTTGCCGCAATCCATGCAATGGCATCGGACACCGGCTGGCCTGCCGTTACCTCCGAAAGCAAACCCTGGACACGCTGGTGGTGGTTGGGAAGTGCTGTAGATAAGGATAATCTTACCTACAACATCAGCGCATTGGGTAAAGCCGGATTAGGCGGTGTGGAAATTACACCCATTTACGGTGTGAAAGGCAATGATGCAAACAACATCAGCTATCTCACTCCCCGCTGGATGGAAATGCTGGCGCATACCGAAACCGAAGCGCGAAATTCGGGCATGAAGGTGGATATGAACACCGGAACCGGCTGGCCTTTCGGCGGACCTGAAGTTACGGTGGAGGATGCCGCAACAAAGGCTGTTTTTCAAAAATACGAGGAACGCGGAGGAGAAAATATCTCTTTGAATATTACTGTGGATGACCCCAAACAACGAAAAGTGGCTTATCTGTCGCGACTGATGGCGTATGCTGCTACAGGAAAGAAACTGGATCTGACAAAACTTGTATCGAAAGAGGGTAATCTTAACTGTAAGCTGCCCAAAGGTGAGTGGCAACTGATTGCCTTGTTTGTGGGTAAAACCCTGCAGGAGGTGAAACGCTCGGCTCCGGGTGGACAGGGATATGTGATGGATCATTTCAGCGCAAAAGCGGTGAAGAATTACCTGACTAAATTTGACAACGCTTTTGCCCGGGAAAATACTCCCTGTCCCAATACATTCTTCAACGACTCCTACGAAGTGTACAATGCCGACTGGACACCTGCGCTCCTGGAAGAGTTTCAACGCCGGAGAGGATATAAACTTGAAGAGTATTTCCCGGAATTACTCGGAAAGGGAAAAACGGATATCTCCTGCCGCGTAGTATCCGATTATCGGGAAACGCTTGGTGAAATGCTGCTCACCGATTTTACCGAGCAGTGGACTTCGTGGGCACATAGTCATGGAGCAACTACACGCAACCAGGCACACGGATCACCTGCCAATATCATTGATTTGTATGCTGCTGTCGATATCCCCGAATGTGAGATCTTCGGTATAACGGACTTCGACATACCGGGACTGAGAAAAGATGAAATGAGGAAAATCAACGATGGAGATCCCGTTACACTAAAAATGGCAAGCTCCGCGGCACACATAACCGGTAAAAAGTTTACTTCGTCCGAAACATTTACCTGGCTTACCGAACATTTCAGAACTTCGCTTTCGCAATGCAAGCCGGAAATTGACCAGGTCTTTACTTCAGGTGTCAATCACGTGTTTTTTCATGGCACTCCCTATTCGCCCCGCGAAGCAGCCTGGCCCGGATGGCTCTTCTATGCCTCGGTCAATATGTCGCCCACCAATACCATCTGGCGCGATGCTCCCGCTTTCTTCTCGTACATTACCCGGGTACAGTCATTCCTGCAGTACGGACAACCCGATAACGATTTGCTGGTATATTTCCCGGTGTACGATATCTGGTACGAGCAGCAGGAAAACTATTACTTTGCTTTCGCCATTCACGGATTACGTGCCCGGCTACCTAAATTCTACAATACAGTTGAGAAAATCAGGGAAAGCGGCAGGGACGTGGATTACATTACCGACCGTTACATCATGTCAGCCACCGTCGAAAACGGCTTGATAAAAACAACCGGAGGGGCAACTTATAAAGCATTGGTACTCCCGGCAACGAGATTTATGCCACCGGAAACTTTAGAGAAATTATCCCAACTTGCCAATGAAGGTGCAAAAATCATTTTTACAGAACATTATCCTGAAAATGTTCCCGGACTGAAAGATTACCGAAAACGTGAGAACAGGATGAAAAAGATGATTAATACACTGCCCGAAGCGAACTTCGCTCAATCAGAGGTGAGCAAATGGGGAAATGGAAATATTATCACAGGGAAAGATTTCAATGAGCTTCTGACGATGTCCGGAATATACAGTGAAAGCTTTTCACAAAGCTTTAAGGGGCAATACATCCGTCGGAAAAACGAAACAGGATACCATTATTTCTTTACGCTGCTTACAAACAATCCGGTGAAAAACTGGGTTCCGCTGGCTGTACATGCACAGTCTGCCCTGTTTTTCGATCCAATGACCGGTACTTCGGGCAAGGCGAAAATACGTACAGCCAATAACACCACCGAAGTGTATATGGAACTTGAGCCCGGTCAATCAATTATTCTGAAGACTTTCACGGATAAAAACGTGGAGGCTGAAAACTGGCGCTATTTCACACCAGACGATCAGAGAATGACACTGTCCGAGAACTGGGAAATTACCTTTAAGGAGAGCGAACCGGCTATACCGGGAGTTTTCAAAACAGGGAAACTGATTTCGTGGACAGAACTGGCGAACGAAAATGCAACGAAAAACAGGGGAACGGCACGATACAGTACAAGATTTACCTGGAATGACCTGTCGGCTGACGAATACCGGCTCAGCCTGGGTGATGTACGCGAAAGCGCCCGCGTTTACCTAAATGGTAATGAGGTGGCAACCTTATTCGCGGTGCCGTTCATAACCAATATCGGAAAATACCTGAAACAGGGCGAAAACCTGCTGGAAGTGGAGGTAACCAATTTGCCCGCTAATAGCATTTCCGATTACGACAGACGGGGAGTGGAATGGCGCATTTTCAACGAAATAAATTTTGTTGATCTTAATTATAAGAAAACACTCTATGATAATTGGGAAACAGCACCTTCCGGATTGTTGGGACCAGTTACCATTCAGGGACTTAGATATTAAAAGGTAAATTTCAAACAAAACCCTGATGGTGATAATTACCGTCAGAATATAAAAATAATCACTTAACCTCACTCTCTTAAGTCCCCTTCAGGGGATTTTGGGGCAGTCCTTCAGGGGGTAGGGGGGCTATTCACATATTATGAAAAAATAC
>SAAL01000138.1 GCA_009929445.1 Bacteroidia bacterium | reverse complement strand
ACCTGGCGGGGGATTTTTTTGCTGATCGAGGACTGCGGCGGGTGGATCAAGGGCGGGGAAGTGCTGCACAACCTAACCCCGGCCTAACCCCGACGAAAAAAGGGAGTCACAGCTTGTACTGTAACTCCCTGTTTTTCTGGAGCCGATAACCGGACTTGAACCGGTGACCTACTGATTACGAATCCATTTCCCCCGAGCTTCGCAACCTCATCAATTGCGACAACTATCTGAAACAACGTAACAAAAATTTTCCAGATTTTGGCAGAATTTACAACCTACCACGAATTTTGGATCGAAATTCTCACACAGATTCACACACGGGAGAGTGAGCGTAACGGGCTGCCGGCAGATGTAATTACGACCTAACAAGACCTTTGAGCACTGTCGAGCTTTCGATGCACATAGGAAAAAATAGCCAAGACGTCGAGTCCATCTTGCTCCGGTATGGCCAGTACAACTTTCGGCGCATGGGCTGTTGGGTTGCGAAAGGCGCCAAAGACTCCTACGAGGAGGTTGGCGACACCTTTCTGCTCGCTGATCTCGATTTCTTGATTCTTGCTCTGATATCATCGTAGCGATTGATTTCAGTGTTTAGATTTTCCACCGTCGGTTTTTGATAGGCATATTTATCACTATGTGTATGACCTTCCATGTATCTGCAACATTGACCGAAATTATCAAGTAATTCGTCTACTAAAACATCATCAAAGCAAACGTCTTTAAGAGAATCAACACTGACACGTTCATTAAATCGTTGAACAACGTTTTTAAAAAGATCATTGATAACTAATACTTCATAACAAGTACGAAGTTCTGTGAATGCTGACTTTATCAAATATTCTCTCTGTGATGGAGGACAATCTTCTTTTTTTGCTTCAACATAATGGCTTCTGGGAATTATAGAATTACGATATTGTTTTTCATATGATGGTGCATTGTTTAAAAATACGTATCCGGGCGTATCATCTCTTTTTTCAATCCAGTGGCATACATGGTCTATCTTGAGTTCACAACATGCAGAAATCAATGTTGAGACAAAGACTAAATCGTGGGTAAAAACTATTACCTGTTTTTTTGTAGACTCTTCTGCAATTCGTTCTGCAATACGACCTTTCCTTTCATCGTCAAGAGATGTTACCGGGTCATCAAAGATGACGCCGCGAATGATTTCTGATAGCTTCATTTCTGCGAGAAAATCCGCAAGCGAAATGATTTTCTGTTCTCCTTCACTTAAAATCTTTGAGGGCTCTTTTCCTTTTAAAAACAACTGCCGATAAGATGTGCCAGCCGAGCCGGTATGGGAAATATCGATGCCTATTTCGCAATTCAAAGATTTACATTCATTATTGAAAGCAGCGACGTATGCTTCGTTGAAATATTTGCCTGAAAGCTCTTTTTCCTTTTCAGTGATTTTTCGTTTCGAAATTTGAGCTTTTGCCTTATTCGCTATGGAGGCCCATTTCAGGTTAGCAACATATGTTTCAATGCCCGGTATATGTTGTTCAAGTTTTTCTTTGTGATTTAGGTATGTGATTTGCTCCTGTAATTTATTTATATCTGCTGTTGGGTCATTGTCTTGGAGTTTTGTTATGCTGTCATTAATTCCCTGAACGATTGTGTCGATGTGAGTAGTATCTATTTGAATTGATGCCCTGTCATTTGCCGTCTTCGTTGTTAGGTCTGAAATTATGCATTCAGATAAATTTTTCTGATTTTGCAAGTAATCCTTGATTTCGAGTGCTTCTTTGTTATGTGTTTCAAACATCCATCTTGTTAATACACCGTCTTCGAGAAGCAGGCTGAACTTTAACCCTTCATAGCTATTCTTATGTGTATTCAATGCTGTCTGAGCATTTTTTGCATCCTGCTCTGACTGACTTTTAATAAAAACCCAATATGATACAATTAGTTTCTGGGCTTCAATAGAAAGTGGCTGTTGGCACAAAATGCAATAATTATCGGTTTTCGGGTACTGCTCACTATTATTTACTTGTCGTTTTGCAAAATCCTGGGCCGCAACTATAAAATCCTTCCATTCTTTGCTGCCTACATTCATTATTTTGTCGGTCTTGAAGTTCTCGATGCCTTCGGTTTTAGCAGTGTAATCCTTTTCTAAGCAGTCCGATATAGCCGTTTTGATTTTTAAAAGTGATTCCTCTGTAAAGAATTTGTTGTTGTCGACAATGGATGTTTTTAATGTCGTCAGGAGTGCTTTATAATGATTTAAGTCTGCAATCTCTTTGCCTTTCTTCAAAGTCTGCAGTTGTGCTTTTTGTTCTTCAAGTTCACTTCGTTTTTTCTTTTCTTCTTCTGTAATCGGGATTAGGATTTTTAGTTCATCGATTTGAGTTTTTGCGGAAAGGTTTTTCAGTTCATTCTTGATGCAAGATTCACCATCGAACAACGAAGCATAATCTTTTATAGTACTCTTGTTTGAAATGTCAGCGGTTATTTTTTCTTCTATTTTTTTGAAGGATTCGATTAAATCCGCGAAAAAATCAAGCCCGGCCGGCCTGAACTCGAATCTATTTTTACTGGTCAAATGGATATTGACGCATTTGTTATCAAATATTGAAAATTGTCTAAATTCATTATGCTGTTTGTGGTCTGGGTATGTTAGGGAATAAGGTCTAGAATTGGAAGAAAAACTGATTTCTGCTGATACAATGCTTTGACCGCTTGCGATATGAATGTTCGGCAGAATATCTTCTGTTGAACGGCTATAAAAAGCCTTCTTTAGTAGGCGAGTATAGCCTGTTTTGCCTGAACCATTTACGCCGTAAATAATTGTTACCTGGGGGCAAAAATCTATCTTTTGATTATCTACAAGCGCGTTTACGCCTTTAAGCTTTTGCAAGCTAGTTAGCAGAAGATCATCTTTGAAATCGTCACAGGATGCGTTGTCGCAACTTATTACAATAGCAGGCTTCTCTGTTGATGTTTTTAAGCCAGCATCTTCAAGAACGTAGGTGTAGGCAGTGTCTATGTCGGTGTCAGTAATTGGAGCCTCGGATAGCAACTTTGAACTCAGATATTTCGCCCAATATGGCAACGATTCTGCGAACTGTTCAATTTCTGAATTTAAGCTATCAATCTTCCCTTCATCTGCTTTAGCCAATGAGGACCTCCAGGTATTGTGCTGGCTAACGATAAGGTTAGCGGCTTGCGGGGTCGCAGCGAAGCTGAGACCCAAAAAATCCGCTGGGCCGCTGGGTTAGCGCTTTGTAGTAGATCTTATTTTTTTTCATATGAGTTCAATTTTCACAGTATTTTTTATAAAAATTTCTTCTATTATTTGATTGTGCAAAGTTTCAACACATCGAGGACATTTGTTTAAATCGATTTTTTCAATCGCTTTTTTATGTTCATCAGATTTCCAAATTTCTAAAAAGCTATTGCTGTAATAATCTCCAAATCTATGGAAAACATCTTGACACACTATGAATGAGTTATCAGCACATAAAACAGCTTGAAGTGGTGTACTCCTGCACTTAGTAAAATTTCTATTTGTCCAGTATCCTTCAAATTTATATGTTATTGTATAAACTTTAAAATGTTTATTTTGAAAATCATATTGAGCCATTTGGCATAATTCCATAATTTGGGGTAACAAATTTTTTAATTTATTATTTTCATAATCTTTTTCATAGAATACAGGCCTAATATGAACGAAATCAATTTTTAATGATGAAGCTAATTTTACAAAGTCATAGATTTCTTTCCAGTTGCTTAATGTTACAATATATGCCAAACCTATATTACAGGTGCATTTATTTTTTTTCGCATAGCTTACAATGTCCTCGATATTTTTAACTAATTTTATAAAGTTCTTTTCAGGTCTATTTGTTAATAAACTGTATGTCTTTTGGGTCGCTGCGTTTACACTTATTCTTAAATGATCGAGATAATTTAAAATGCCTAATTTTTCATATGTAAACAATAACCCATTAGTGCTCAATGCTAAATTTGGGGTTTTCTTTTTTGTTGTTTTTAATCGATATATAAAATCGACAAGATATGGATTTGTTAATGGTTCGCCACCTCCGGAAAAATGAATAAGCTTTATATCGTTTAATATACTGTCATTCCCTATTTTGTCGAAAATATTTTTATCTAAAATATGTTTTGGATTGTCATTTTTTTCCTTTCTCATTATGCAAAAGTTACAATCCAAATTACAAATATTTGATGGATATACATGCCACACAACAGGACAAGGCATATTTTCATTTAAAATTTCACGAATTTTATCTGCATATACCAAGATTTTATATGGGAAAAAGCGATTGAAAATATCATCTTTAAGTAAATTCAATTGAATCCTTCCACATTTCTTCATATTGTTTTAGATGAAAGGCATACATCTTATAATCGATTTTTTTTCTAAGAACAAAATTGGGTCTTTCTGCAGCAGAAATTTTATAATTATAAATTTCAACTATAATCTCGCCACCAATTTTCCTCCCGTCAGTAATAAGATAACTATATGATACCGGATAATTTATCAGCTTGATGTCAATACTATTATCCGGACATTTCTCCTGAATTTTTTTTAAACGACTATATGCTTCTTTAGACAGCTGTTTAGCCGATTTACCGTCATGATGAGTAATGCTACCATTAGCAATGGTATTCATTAGCCCTTCATTCTGAAAGTTCAATAATAAAAATCTAAACTTCTTACCATTTTTCGCCTCCTGTTCGATATTTTTTCCATATACGGACACTATTCCGAAAAGATTCCTACCAGACATCCATATATCTTCGCTCTTTTCTAAACAGCTCAAAAATGGCGGTAAATCCGACCTCGTTCCAAAAAATTCATCAGGACTGATTCTCGATTCAATTTTTTTTCCGATATTTTCAATATTATTTTCAATTCTATCCAAATACCCTAATCTTATTATCAAGGTGTCCAAAGCTATCACTGCTAAAAGTGCCATAATTATTTGATCATTTGTAACACCGATTTTTTGAGGAATTTTTATTAGACCCAAAATCGCTGATACCACTAACAATAATATCAACGTATTCTCACGTCTAAAAACTCTATTGATAATTCGCATTTTTTTATTTCCTTCTAAATATTTCATTATATACTAATAAGTTATTATAAAGTTTCCGGATATCATTCATCATTTTCTGCCAGACGATTCGTGTAACACCGATTTTTGATTTTAAATGTTAAAAATTAATGTATAATATATCTTATATTAATGTAATTAACCTGGCCACTCTTTCTTTTTTCTAACCCCCACACTATTCTGAACATAGCCAAGCTTCATTCCGCCTATAGCCACTTTGCGCACCGTAAAGTAAAATTTGAAGAACAAATTGAACTAAAAAAGGTGAAAGACGAGATAGTAAGTTGGTCCCAATAGATTGAAGTTATAGCCATCAGAAAGTTTTCAGCTCTCGTGGTCGTCCCGTTTTTTCCACTCCCGAGCGTGTAATTCTCTCCCTGCAGCTCCCCCTAGGCGTTCTTTCTTCTCCCATTTTTTATAGCCCCGGCCTTCTCATCCCTGTCGTGAATTTGATAGCTGTTGCTGTTGTTGCAATGTGTCCGGTCTGCCTGATGGCGCTGTAGTGGTCCTGTTTTGTGAAGAGATTGTCTTCGTTGCGTTCTCACTCACCATCAAACAGGAGGTTTCCATGCAGCAGAACAACGGCAGTGAATTCAGGCCCGAGGAAATCATCACGTTGCGGCACTTCGACAAGAAGAGCGGCCAATGGGTGGCAAACGAGTACCCGAAAGTAGGTGGCCGCCTGAGATTGGCTCACCTGCACAACGACACCCTTGATATCAGCACGGATGTATTCCAGTACGACGGAAACATAGCTGTTGTCAAGGCAGTCTGTACCACAAACAAGGGCAGCTATTGCGGAATGGGCATGGCGAGTATGGAGCGGGATGCCAAGATTGCCCCTGCCCTGCTTGAATTGGCTGAAACTCGTGCCATCGCCAGGGCCCTGCGCTTCGCCGGTTTTGGCGTCGAGTACTGTTCCGCCGAAGAGGTCTCCCATCTGGACCAGGAAAAGGAGATGCCTGAACCCAGGGAACAACCACCTGCCAAGGAACCGGAGAAAGCCATCTATTGTCCGCACACTCCAGGACGCCCTCAGCCGGCCGGTGGCGGTGTTTATACGGCCAGCTATACCAACGGGCGCACCAATGGCGGCGGCAGCCAGGGAGGCGCTAATAACGGCAATGGCCGCCTCACCCAAAAGCAGCATGGGCTGTTGCTCAAGCTTGCGGAGGACCGAGGCATGAGCCGTTCACAGCTGGACGACATGAGCCGGGAACGGTTCGGCTGTGTTTTGAATTTCGTTTCCAAAGGGGATGCTTCAAGCCTCATCGGAGAGCTGACCGCGAACTAACATCCACACCCCAGCAGTTAAACCCATAGGGAGTTGGCCACAGACGGCCGGCTCCCTTTTTTTATGCGCACAGCAAGGAGAGACAGCCATGACTCAAGCCATCGCCACCATGCGAAAAC
>SAAL01000261.1 GCA_009929445.1 Bacteroidia bacterium | reverse complement strand
GAACAGGCAGGTGCAGAAGTGGACGCGTTCAGCGCCCTTGCTTTTGAGTATCCTGGCCATGTCTGCCACGTTTTCTCCCGGACATCGACAGGTGAAAACGCCCGCTATTTCCGGCTCCTCGCAGCTCGCAAAGCCTTCCGCAGCGGAGGAGAGCGCCTTGAAACACGATGTAAGGGGGCATTTCGATTCATTTTTTTCGCAACGGATGATGCCTATTTTGGACATGGATACTCCACTTCATGGTTGTCGGCGTTGTCGGGTGCTTTGGCGTCGGCAGGTGGTTTCCGGGCCGCGCCTCTTTGTTGCAAGCAAAGCAACTGCGGTGCCATGTGTCGGGTGGCTTGGTAAAAAAAGATCTGACTGCCTGAAAGTATTTGGGAAATTGATTGTCGCGGGAAGCTGGATGACAGTTCACCGAGGCATGACCGCAACCCAGGCAAGAACATTGGGTAGCACAAAAGCAACTCTGTTTTGCGGACTGAAGCAGGTGGGAGAGTGGGCAGGTCATCATGGGATATGTAGGTGGTTCGGGCAAAAGTTTCCGGAAGGACCGAAAATTTTGATTCGTTCAGGAGATGGTAGGCTTTCGATAAACGTCCTCCGCTCGGCCAGATTACAAGATTGAAGAAGGGTCAAAAAATGACTTGTCTTAGGGGTTCAATTTGTTCGTGAACTACACGGACAATTTTGTCCTTGAGTTGCTGGCATGATCTGGGGCATATAATTCCCATACAGTCGGCAATGACCTGTTACCCACCTAAACTTGCATTTTTGAATTAAGGTGGGTAATTGATTTTTTACGAGACTTAATTATGACAGCAGTAATCACACAAATCCTTAAAGAAAGCCGAGATTATTACCGAGATTTAAAGCGGGAATTGGTCGGCAAACTACTATTAAACTCAGGTGGGTCTTTGATAATAAAGTCTATCCGGGGTGGTGAGTATTTATACGTTCGTAAAAATATTAAGAAAAAACGTATAGATTTATATGTTGGTCCAAAAAATAACGATTTATATGTTGAAATTTTAGAAAAATTAAATAGCCGTAAAAAAAATATCAAACAATTAAGAGCATCAAAGATTGCTATGAAAGAGTTACAGGTTGATCGATCAGAAATTATTAATGAAGATTATCTTCCGTCTTTGCGTGCTTTATTTGAGCGGTTTGAGAAAGATGGACTTTGGGATGAATGTCTCCAAATTATAGGATCTTGGTGTTTTATTATTTACCAAA
>SAAL01000137.1 GCA_009929445.1 Bacteroidia bacterium | reverse complement strand
AAAACGCTTTTGATCCAACAACCTATTAAATAATTGATTTTTCTCTGATTGATTTTTCATATACAACCTGAATGCTGAGTTGAATACAAATGTAATATTTTTTATTTTAAAAACAAGGACAGAACTCCAAAACTGTATTACCCCCTATTTTTTACCCCTAATCCCCTGAAGGGGACTTCTGGTGCGAAAAACGTAGAAAAGTGTAAATCTATTTCAGGACTAAATATAAGATTCAATCCCCCCAGACCCCCTTCTTCAAGGGGGAAATTGGGTAGTGCAACGCATCAAAAGTAAATTCAATTTCAGGTTGATCAAATAATACAACATGAAAAAAAAATAAAAGCAGAAACATAATGGTAAGCACGCCTCCCCCTTGGAGAAGGGGGACTAAGGGGGATTGATGACCATAATTCTGAATTGTGTTTACTTTTTTGTAAACTTATTTCAGGACAAAACAGTGTTTTGCTCCCCCTACGCCATGCCTCTTCCTGCCAGCTTGAACCAGTTCCAGGCGATGATGATGGCAAAGAGGAGAACCATGTACCAGGTGAAGTACTTCTTGGTGCTGTTGGTGACCTGTGTGATGCCGTAGGCGGCAAACATCATGTACAATGGCAATATCGGCTGGTGAAACCGCTCCGACTGGGCAAACTGACTGAATGCCAGAATAATCAGGTAACCGAAAAAAAACGCCTCGAGAAGCGAAAAATCGCGCCAGGTATTCCGTTTGACTACTACAAAGATGAAAACCATCAGAAAAAATGACATGATGTCCTTATTGAAATTTCCGCCATTTATAAGCATCTGATGTTCCTGAGTTTCGATGTTAACCATTGTAGGAATAGGAATAATAAAAATTGCCGGTGCAAAAATGGCAGCACTTGCTCTATCGGCAAGCGTATTGCCTCCCTCGCGCTGTGCTCTCCATTCCATGGATGTACGCTGACTGGTGTTTCTTTCTACAACAAGTTGTTCCACCTCACTGGCTATACGCCCTCCCATAAAGTAAACCACAGCAATAGCCACCCAAAATCCGATGATAAACCGCTGTCCAAAACCCAAAATCTTCTTCGTGGAAAAAAGGAGCGACGTAAGCAATGAGAAAAGCGCCGTTACTCCCAGTACGGTACGGAATGAAAACAAGAGGAGCGTAATAATAAAAGGCACCAGTATGGTTTTGAATGAGAAATTCTTCGATCGCAGCAGATAATCTGCCCGTTCGAGGAATGCAACCGTGAGGAAAACCATTTCTGTCTCTTTCAGGTGCAGCCCGCAGTAGAGAATCAGGTTGGGCATCAGCATGGTAAGAATACCGGCAATCCGTCCTGTCTCCTGCCCGAAACTGCGGGTAGCCAGTTTATAGACCAGAATCACGGTCCAGGTACTCCAGAGTACTTTGAGCAGGCGGGCAATGAGGATAGACTTTCCGGTGAACAGGTAAATTATACTCAGATAAGTCACATATCCGGAGTCCGAGAAACCCTGATTAATTAAATAGAAAAAAGGCTTAAAATTACCCGACAGGAATGCTTCCCTCAACCCTATGGCTGTTTCATGATATCCCTGAGAATCAGCCGCACCAAACTCAAAGGGCTGCCCCGTCATGGTCAGATAAAAGAAATAGCTGAAAATGACCCAGACAATCCGGATAGTGGCAGAAGTGTACATCAATCGTTTCCGGAAAGTTTTGTCGGAGAGTTTACTCCACCGCAGGGTAAGAAGGTTGGAGAAGTAGAAGAAACCGGCCACTTCTACTATACCGAAAACCATCCACAGCACATTCATACTGCGACTAAAGAAGACGAAGGTAACTGCCAAGAGTGCGATAAAATATAACAGGATCGCCTTGTTGGTAAAATATTTGGGGAAATAGTTGAGCATTTAGTTCGATTTTAATTTACGTTTAAGTGTTATTAACCGATCAGTAAGTTTAACTCCTAAAACTTTTCTGAACATAAAGATCTTCAATTTGTCAATAATAGTCTTATCCTGCCATGATCCTGCAAAATGATGGATGCAATGTGTGTTTTCTGTTAGTTTCAAAACCCGTGTACTGGTTAAGGGGCAAAAATAATCGACAGGGAACACGTGCAAATCATCTTTATACACTCCATATTTACCGGTAATCTGAAAACCGTTTTCGCACATAATGCGTGAAATGGTAATGGTGTTCGACGTTAAATCCAACGTACCGTCTGTATTTTTGAAGTGTTTACCGGTATAATACATCAACTGCTCCTTTACCCACACACCATTAGAAGCACTGGCCATCAATCCCGTAACTGGAGACATCGAAGCACTCGCTTCATATCCCGTAAATGCGGGTAAGTTCAGAAATCTATCCAATGGCTTGAGAATTTCCACATCCGTATCCATATACACTCCACCAAAGTTGTATAGAGCCCACAAACGAACGTAATCCGTTACGAAAGCATATTTTCGGGCCTCATACGCTTCACTGACATAATCTACGGAATTTACATAAAATGTATCTTCGTTCCAAAGTCTGTACTCATACTCCGGTAAATATTTTTGCCAGGAAGCTATGCATTTTTGAGCCAATTCAGGCATGGGTCCCCGTCCAAACCAACAATAATGAATTATTTTAGGAATCATACTGTTTCATTAACCACTTTACTATTCTGTCGCATGCCTTACCATCGCCATAGGGATTTTCGGCGTGCGACATGCTGTCATATAAGCCATTGATATTATTCACTAAATCGCTTACGCCATTTATTATTTTATTTTTATCGGTCCCCACCAACATCACGGTTCCGGCTTCTACAGCTTCAGGACGTTCAGTAGTGTCACGCATCACTAAAACCGGTTTTCCCAATCCCGGTGCCTCTTCCTGCACACCGCCACTGTCTGTAAGAATCAGCAATGATTTCTGCATCATATATACAAATGGCAAATAGGACAAAGGTTCTATCAGGAAAACATTATTACCGGCATTGCCCAGTATATCCAGTACAGGCTTTCGTACATTCGGATTCAGATGCATCGGATAAACAAAATCTATGTTCGGAAATGTATCTGCCAATTGTATAATGGCTTGGCAAATATTCAAAAATCCTTCACCAAAGTTTTCACGCCGGTGTCCGGTAATCAAGACTAAACGCTTTCCCTGAAGCAATCGATTTAAATCGTATCCTTTTTCAACCAAATCAGATTGCAAAGATAAAGATAATTCGTTATTTTTTGCAATACGATTTACGACCCAGTGCAGCGCATCAATCACAGTATTGCCCGTAACTTCAATATTTTTCTCACACACGTTTTCTTTTAGTAAATTCTGTTTTGCCAGAGGAGTTGGTGCAAAATGATACGTAGCGAGCCGCCCGGTAAGCAATCGGTTCATTTCTTCGGGCCAGGGACTGTAAATATTTCCTGTACGAAGCCCGGCTTCCACATGAGCGACCGGAATCTGCTGATAAAATGCTGCTAATGCAGCTGTAGTGGAAGTTGTAGTGTCTCCATGCACAAATACCAGATCGGGTTTCACTTGTTTCAGTACATCTCTCAGACCTGTGAGAATTCTGTTTGTCACATCATATAAATCCTGATTTGCCTGCATGATATTCAAATCGTAATCCGGAACAATTTGGAACAAATCAAGAACCGTATCCAACATTTCACGATGCTGTCCTGAGACACACACGACCGTTTCAAAGTCTTTTGGATATTTTTTAAATTCCAAAACCAGAGGTGCCATTTTAATAGCTTCAGGTCGGGTTCCAAATACAAACAGGATTTTTTTCATAAACAATATTATATAACGTATGCCTTATTGTGTTTTTCACAAGCCAGTATAAGTTGTTCTTTGTGTTTCTTGGTGAGATGTTTATTTCTTAATGTAAATTCCTCATCGAATGTATTTTCAGTATTCATAAGCTTTTTTTCCTTAGAAAGATATTCGTCCAATGTACATATAACTTTAGCGGGATTTCCTGCAGCTACTGAATTGGATGGGATATCCTTAGTAACAATACTTCCCGCACCTATTATCACATCATCACCAATAGTAACACCCATAAGAATGATAGAGCCCGCTCCTAAAAAAACATTGTTTCCAATTTTTACATTTGAAACTTTAGTATAACCTAAAAACAATCCTGTGCTAGCATCATGAGCTAAGATATGAGCTCTGGGTGCCATAACAACATTGTCACCAATTTCAATATGCCAGCAATGAGATGGATCGATGATATTTTGTCCTATCATCTTAAAGTTAACTCCAACTTTAAGTCCTCTTTTCTTCAATTTCTCGAGGTTAACTTCACCCCGAATTTTTGATAGAATTTTTCTAATAATTTTCATTTTATTTGATTTAAAATTAGATTTTTTTCTTTTTGAATATAGATTTAGATGACTTTTCAAAATCCTCATTTATACAGTATTTATAGAAATCAACTTGTAATTACAAAAGTAACAAATTTTTATTCTCTTTTTTTGATTTTTGGTTTTTCTTTATTAAGATATACCTTCTCTCTGTACTAATTTTGAAATTCAGCACATAGTCAGGGCACGACTATAAGTCGCACTCCGACTGCGCACGATAAATTATAGAACTCATTCATTACTACATTCACTAAAAAAAACTTTATACTTTCTTTTTGGATTTGTATTGCCACTTTTCATCAAAATATTACTTCTTTTTAGCATTGTATTGCGACTTTTCACCAAAATATTACGACTTTTCGGAATTGTATTGTGACATTTAGGCATTGTATTGCAACTTTTCGACTAAATATTATTTCTTTTCGGTATTGTATTACAACGTTTCGGCAATATATTACTTCTTTGGGGTATTGTATTACGACTTTTCGACAAAATATTACTTTTTTTCGGCATTGTATTGTGACATTTCGGCATTGTATTACTTCTTTTCGGCTTTGTATTGCGACTTTTTAGCATTGTATTATCTCTGTTTTTGATCTTATTTTTACAGAAAAACTGACTTTTTGTCAACATGTCAGAATAAATGTCTTTTTGTCAGTGACAATATGTCTGCTATTAATGAATTACCTTAATTTTCCGATTTTATTTTAACAATCAGATTAATTCATTCATTTAACATATAGTCTTATATACCAATATAATAACACATTTATTACTTAACATTATTAATAATACGTAAATTAAATATTCATTAAGTTTTATTATGGCACGATGTTTGTTTTATCAAAATATGTTTTTATGTAAAATGACAGAATGTATTTTTATATCGCCGTTTTGCTTAAAAACAAATAAATAAACAGTCTTTGCCATTCGGATGAAAAGTGAGCTGCATAATTGGGTTTCGTCGGGAAATAATTCTTTGCAGGTTGATTTCGAGCGTACACGAGGTAGTTTTTGTTACTGATTCCTGGCGGGACACAATATTCATTTATAAATATTTAATATGGAAAAGATTTATTTTTTAAAACAAAACATCGGCAAGATTGAACTTGGACATTACTATTCACACTTAGTGGATATCGTGTCAGGTCAGGATGTCGAGGAGTTAAAAATCAAAGAGGCGGCAGAACGGTTCATATCCGGCAAAACGCTGACCGAACGGCTCACACTGGACGACAGAAAGATGCCCATGACCGAAGAGCAGAAAGCAGCGCTGGAGAAAACCCGGAAGACTGTTTACTCGCTGTTGAGGCACGTGAAAGTCGATCAACGGCGTCCGAAAGAGGAGGTCGGGGCTGAAACACTGGCTGTGTACAAAATCATTACCAGCCACCTGGACAAGTTCTACAAAATGACGCCTTTCCTGCAGGCAGGGCGTGTGGCGAAGTTGCTCAGTGAGTTTATGACCCCCGAAAAGGAGTTGAAAGAACTGCCTTCCGGGATGGTTTCGGACAGCATTCATCTGCTGAAAAATCAGCATGATGAGTTTGAATCCATCTACTCGCTCCGGCGCAAGCAGCTTTCGGAAAAAGAAGAATCGCAAACACAACAGACAAAAGCTGAATTGCGTCTGCTGATTCGCCAATTGACTGCCGCTATTGATCTGGCACAAGTGAATAATTCTTCGCTGGACTATTCAAACCTGATTAACGAGATCAATAAAGAAACGGAGATAGTTAATGCCCGTAAAAAGGCATCGGCCAAAAGCGACGAAACAGCTGTAACAGAAACAAACGTTGCACCTGTTGATGCTGCGACTTCAAATCCAACGAATTCCGGAACACAGAATTCAGTGGTGTAAGAAGTCGCCTTTTTTTGTTGTACCCGAATGCTGAAAAGCATTTTCCTATAAACGAAAGCCCGCAAACCTGCATGCGGGCTTTTTTGGCCCCAGCCCCTCTAATTTTAAGGGTGCAATAATAAAATTCAGTGCGAATTTACAGAAGTGACAATATTTAGCCACGTAGTGGTGATTTCTTTGTAGAAAAAGAATTCATCAAAACAGAGAGGGACGTAGTCCTGATTTCTATTGAATTGATTTGAGCTTTTAATTTAGACTACATATTCCGGTGATACCCGTTCACGTTTTCCGGTGATATCCGTTCACTGTTTGTTCAAAAACGATTAGGCAGATGTAAAATTAATACTTTTTCCTTA
>SAAL01000043.1 GCA_009929445.1 Bacteroidia bacterium | reverse complement strand
TTATTGAAAACGCTTTCGGGGATGCCGGCATCAAGTTGAATGGACGTAACGGTCATTTTGGTTCCCTTGCCCTCTTTGAGCATATCTTTGTACATGAAAACCTTTGGATACCAGCGGTTTTGAACTTTTTCTACATTTGAGAATAAAATCTGTTTGAGAAGTTTGCCGCTTTTTGCAAAGAGTTGAGCCTTTAGCAGCACATACCGTTCCTCATCCACCCATACTTTCTGAGAATAATAATTCACATCGGTAACTATCGCTGTAAGTGTCAGAATAAGACATTTACGTCCGTCAATGATTTCCTCTCCGGTCACTTCGGCCTTGTACTGATCGTTCATTTTTTTGTCGGTCATCATGTCTTCGTATGACAGGTCGCTCCCCATCACCGATTGCCGGAGCATATGGCCCGAAATCTGGATTGTGCGGTCGGTTGATGGTGAGTAAATCCAGAGTTGGTTGTTCAGTTTGAGCATTTTCGTCCCTTTTTCGCGGGCGGGAGCCAGGTACTCAGTGAAAGATTTCTTGTCGCCTACAGTCCATGTCTTCATTTCCATGGTACGGGTGGTGCGTGCAGTGCCGATTTCCATTTTGGCAGTAATAATCTGAGAACCGGCACTCATGTTTTTATCTACTTTGTCCAGAATGACAGTTGCATCAGGCACTTTCTGAGCATTCAGACCGGGTAAACCGAAAAGAAATAAAAGGTTGAGAAATAAGTGTTTCATAGTTTATAAAATTAAAACCCCCTAAATCCCCCAAGGGGGGACTTTTGGTGAGTGCTGAATTCAAGATATCTTGATGATAATGTATTTGTGTAAATATTAATTTTATGTATTATTTTCCGATAAAAACAAAAGAAAAAATAATGTCGCTCCTACGGAGCTTTTGTAGATGGGTGTAATCTATTTTCTACCATAATGTCGCACTGCTGGTGCTGAAAAATAAAGCCTCGTAGAGGTGACATTGTGGCAAGTCACGTTTTATAAGGACTTACAGGAATTTTCTAAAATGTTTACCATACAATAATAAATTTTATGTATAAATTGATTTGAAATTACATTTCTTTAAGTCCCCCAGGGGGGATTTCCCGATAAATCGGGACACGGTAGGGGGCCTTAGCTCTCCAACTCCTTAAACAAATTTGCCGTCTGCCTTTTGTAAATGCCTATACCTGCGAGCATAGCTCCTATCACTGTCGATACGATTCCGGGAATAAATCCGATGTAGTAAGAAGCCGTTGTAATGCGTGCCCGGAGTACTGTCGGCATCAGAATGGTAGAGTCTTTCATCATCTCACCGATGTTAATTCCGTAATGCTGCAGCAGCCACGAAAGAAACAGTCCGATACCAACGCCAAAAATTGTTCCGATGACACCTGTCAGAAAAGCCTCACCAATCATGGTGCGGTAAATTTCATTTTTGCTTTCGCCAATGGCAAGCCTTAATCCAAATTCGCCGTAGCGGCGCAATCCGCCTATCAGACCGGCGTTCCACAAGACAATTGACATGGCGATGATGAAAATCAGCAGTATAACGGCCTGGATATTCTCAGAATAGGCCACAATGTACCCCATACCGTTCATGTCACACAACGGAAGCATCACGGGGGCGAATTTATCGTCGTTTTTCTGATTCGTATTGAATGTCTTTGCCATCGATGCAGCGCTTTCATTGTTGTAATACTGATTTTTGAAAAAACCAAGAATTTCACCTGCTGAATTTTCCATGTTCAGCGCTGTCTGAACGTCACTTATGTCTGCTATGATGGTTCCGCGATCCAGAAATGGTACACCGAATCTGAGTGTTCCGCAGACCCTGAAGTTATACAGGGCCATCTCGTCGTACATCGAACTTGCAATCAGTGTGACTTCATCACCCGTTTTCAGCTTCATTTTTCGGAAAAGTTCCTCGCTGATAAGCAGTTCCGCGGGCTTTTCCGGAAATCTTCCTCCGGTGAGGTTGGAGCGCAGGTTCATCCGGTCAATTTCTCGTCCGGATTGAAGCATGTCAATTCCTATGCCGGCAACGTTGCCTTGTGTACGGGTCTCGCCGTTTTCATCGGGCACATCCAGCAGCCCGCCAAACTGAATTCGCGGTGCCCATGCCACATCCGGATAATCCGACTGCAATTTTCTTATCAGCGTATCCACATCCATCAATGCCAGATCGTTGGGGAATTGCGACATGTTTTTGCTGTAAGCGGCCGTCATCACTTTCACATGTCCGGTGGTGAAATTGGCAGTAGTCTCTATGCTGTCACCCAGTACGCCGGTCATGTAGGATTGGAGCACTACCGTTATCATTACTCCCAGAGTGACCACAATCACGGGTAGTAAACTCCGGCTGCTATCGCGAATAAGTCCTTTGAATAAAAATTTCAACATGATAAATCGTTGATTGAATGTCTTTTAAACATGATATATTATAAAACCTTTCCCCGGATTGCTTCAGTCGGATTCATCCTTGAGATTTTTCGTGCAGGCAGATAACTCACCAAAGCAGTAATCAAAAAGATGAAGACTATAGTCCCGATTATCAGTTTCGGGGTGAAAAGCGGATACATTTTATCAGCTATCGGAAGTCCGAAATTGCTTACTTCCACGGGCATGGCGATACCGTTGGCAGCAAACCAGATAAAGAACGGAAGCCCGTATACAAAACCCAGCGCAACTGCAAGCAGTGCATTCATCGTACCTTCGAGTGTGAAGAAATGCTGCACCTGCCGGGGTGTCATACCCAGTGCCACGTAAGTTCCTATTTCGCGCTGTCGGCGGAAAATCGACAACGTTTGTGTATCGAAAATGGCTACGAGCGCCAGAAAAAGAAAAATGAAGTAAAAAATACTCATCCCGACCGATTTGGCTTTGACGAGTGCAACGGTTTGTTTGGTAAGTTCCGTCTGATCCATGAATTTCCATCCAGGCAGATTTTGTGTTGCCAACTCCTTATTTTTTATCAGCAAGGTGGCTTTACCGGGTTGAGACATCATCCGTTGCAGGTTTTCGAGTGATATCCAGATTATTCCGTTGTCGGTGGTGGGAACTGTGGTTTTAAAAACCGATGCTATCCTCACATCTACGGCTTCAAAAGTGCCGTTGGCATCGCGCCAGCGCAGTGTGACCAGGTCGTTTTCTTTCAGACCGGCCTGGCTGGCCATGTGAGCACCGATAATCACCGGTACTTCCATACTGTCACCATTAAGGGCTTGAGTGGGCAGCACAAGCATGTTTTGATCCGGTCGTATTCCTTTTATCAATACTGGCATCATTCGTCCATCGGGGTAAATACTCCCCGGGGTGATTAGTACCGGTTCTATCTGATGTTTTTCGAATGCATCATTCAGTATAGACGGTAGAGGAGCAGCACACGAATCGAGCGAAAACGGATCGTAGGGATCGTATTTGCTGCTCCAGTATTGTCCACCCCCTATTTCCCAGGCTACAGCGTCTGTTACAGCCTGTTTGCTCCATCCCTCGAGCAGTGCCTGCATGAAAACAATGAGTACAAACGATATCGATAGCACGAATACGTTCAGCCAGGTTTTCAGCCCATTGCCCATCAGGCTTTTTATGGCAGTTTTGAGAAGAAAAAAGCCCCCTAACCCCCTAAAGGGGGAATTTTCCCCAGGTGTTTGAATGACACCTAAGTTGGGGTTGTCTCTATCTTTGTTTATTTTGTTCATATTTCAGATTTTCAGCATTCAACTGTATTTTTTTGCTCTCAGCAATTTATAGCTTTTTGCAGGATGGATTGGAATTTTCTTATACCCTATTAGGGGTCGAGGGTCTGTCATCCACCACTTTGCCGTCTTCCAGGCGTATGATCCGGTGTAGGTAACCGATCACTTTATCATCGTGAGTGGCAAAGATGAAACTGGTTTTTAGTTCCCTGTTGAGTTTTACCATCGTTTGGAGTACGTTGTGCGAGTTGGCAGAATCCAGGTTGGCGGTAGGTTCGTCAGCCAGCACGAGCGAAGGACGTTTCACCATGGCGCGGGCAATAGCCACCCGCTGGCATTCACCTCCGGATAACTGTGCCGGACGTGAATTGATTTTGTCCGATAAACCCACCCATTCAAGCGTTTCCAGAATTCGTTTTTTTCGTTCATCGGTGCTGAAATTCAACAGCAATAGTGCGAATTCCACATTTTCGTAAACGGTATAAACCGGCAGGAGATTGTAGTTCTGAAAAATAAAACCCAGTTTCTCCTTTCTCAACTGAGCAGCTTCTTTTTGCGAAAGCGAGCTGATGGAGTGACTCAAAACGGTTACTTCGCCTCCGGAAGGTACGTCGAGCGAACCGATAATGTTGAGCAGTGTAGTCTTGCCCGAACCGCTCGGACCAACCAGTCCGGCAAATTCACCTTCACGAAATTCGAGATTTATGCCATTCAGAGCGGTAAAAACATCATTTCCAATCGGAAAATTTTTTACCAGATTTTTAATTTCGACTATTCTATTCATTGTCAGGGGTGTATTGAGCCATTTGAAAGTTAATGATACAAATATATAAAAAAGCATCTCTTCACAGAGTCAGGGAATCTGTTTTTTTTTTAGAAATTAAAACTTGCCATCAATTGTACTCCTTTACCTGCAAACAGATTTCTTCCTCCGGGTTTTATACCTATCGGAAGGTTGTTTTCGGGATTCCAGAATCCAATGAGGTAGAAATTCCAGTTGTCGTAAGTGCGTGCATAGCTGATGTAATTGAAAAATTTACCGGTTTCTTTCGCGTAGAAAACCATTGCCGAAACATTGTCAATAATCGAAACCGGATAGGTAATCATCGAACCGAAAAAGTTCACTGTGGTGCCTTCTTTCAGGATTTTATTTCCGAAATGCAGACGAAAATACTCCGCTGTTACGTTCAGTCCTGCCCCTATCGGGAATGTGTAATCTGCTCCGGCATTCCACATATCCTGAAAGCGGAAAAATAGTAAATCAGTTTTCTCAAACATGCTTACACTTGCCTCAAACCATATTCCGGGGCCAATATCCCATTTTCCGTCCAATCCCATCCGGCGTTCATTAATATACGTTTTTTCGGCAATTGCAGGGATTGCTGTATGTAAATCCGCTTTTCTGAAGTGGGTGGAAAAAGCCATTTCACCGGGTCCAAGAGGCGTTTCTATTCGTCCTCCGATTTCAGGGATTGCTGCTGCACTTCCGAACATTTCGAATCCTTTCGGATTTTTATTTCCCATCAGTGTCCATAGCCATATGTTCAGGTTGTTGACGAAGAAGTATTTTCCTAATACGCCATACACACCATCTGTAAGTTGCAGTGGATCACGCACATCCATCTGGTCAAACCACATCAGGGGCCGAAACATCCTGGCCGTGCCGAAATTAATTTTCTGCAAACCTCCGCGTATTTCCCAGTTATTGCCGGCGTAGCGAAGCCATACCCGATAGGGCTTGAATACATACGTAGCCGAATCGAATTTAATTCCGGTGAAATGAAGAGCTCCCTGTATGTTGAGCGAAGCTTCGAAGTCCAGTCTTGAACTGCCTTTCAGATGTTGTATTCCGGTGAAAACCGGAACAAATCTGCCCGCTGCCTGCGTGTGGGTAGGATCGGAGAACTCAAAAATAGTCCATCCGGTAATTTGGCCGTTGAGTGAAAAGCTGTTTTTGTCAGTGGTTGAATCGTTGGGAAATTCAGCGGATGCCGCAGGCAGCGAATCCGTTTTTAGCTGTGCGTGGCAGAGAAAAGCGAATGAAAAAATCAATATTAAGCAAGTTTGCTTCATGAACTTTTCTTAAAGAAAAAATTACTACCCTGTATGAACCGTAAAATTATAAATATTTATCGAAAAAGCAATAAAACATGAAATTTAGTCTGCTTGCATTTCATTTCCCTGAAATAATCATTACTTTTGTGAGTTCAATGTAATAAAACAATTGAGATGAAAAAACAGTACACTTTCGAGGAATTACTCCATAAAGCTGCATCATACTGTTCGATATCAGAGCATTGCGCCTCTGAGGTAGAACAGAAACTGAGAGTCTGGGAGGTAGAAGAAGCGGATAGAAAGAAAATAATCGCTCAGCTGACTGCTGACGATTTTATCAACGAAAAACGGTTTGCAAAGGCATTTGTACGTGATAAATTCCGTCTGAGCAAATGGGGAAAGATTAAAATTACGATGGCACTGCGTGAGAAAGGTATTGAAAAGGATATTATTAACAACGCTTTGAATACCATCGACGAGGGCGAATACGATGAAATGCTGGCTTCGCTGCTTAAATCGAAGGTTAAAACGCTCAAGTACGAATTTGAATACGAAAAACAGGGTAAACTCTTTCGTTTTGCTCAAAGCCGCGGTTTCGAAAATCAGGTCATAGAGAGGGTTTTGAGATATATATAGGTAATGTTCAACCGTTTTTTAGACTCAAACTCACAAAAACGTATTCTAAACTCAAAAGCCATCTTTTTTAGGGCTTAGGGCATCATTCCTCTCGCGGCTTCCCAGCCTATCATGGCTTTCTTGCGGGCTGCTCCCCAGTGGTAATGACCCGGAATTCCGGTGGAGCAGATTACCCTGTGGCAGGGTATGAGGTACGAAACCGGATTATCGCCCACGGCTGATCCTACTGCCCGCGATGCTTTTGGATTGTCAATCAGATTGGCTATTTCACCGTAGGATGCAAGTTTTCCTTCCGGAATTTTCAACAATGTTTCCCAAACTTTCAGCTGAAATTCAGTGCCTTTCAGATGAAGTGTGATTTTGGCGGGATTTCCCATATTATCTTCAAAAAATCGAATCACCTTTTCTATCTGTGGGTCACTTTGTGCTGTAAATTCAGCTTTCGGGAAAAGTTCTATCAGCTCGTTGTAAGCTTGCTGCCCGTCGTCTGCAAATGCAAGGTAACAGACGCCTCTGCCGGTAGAGGCAATTAGCATCCTGCCAAACGGGCTTAAAGTGTATGAATAGCTGATTTTCAGATTTATACCTCCGTTTTTATATTCGCCGGGTGTCATTCCTTCCAGGTTCACAAAGAGATCGTGCAGCCGCCCCGTACCTGATAAACCAACCCTTTCAGCTGCCTCCGTAAGGCTTACAGGGCTTTTTTTCAGCATCTCTTTGGCGCGGTTGACGGTGAGGAATTGCAGAAATTTTTTAGGACTTACGCCGGCCCATTCCTGAAACATCCGCTGAAAATGAAATGCACTCATGTGTACCTGTGAAGCTGTTTTGGCTAAATCAGGCTGAGAGGCAGAATGAGTGTACATATACTCAATTGCCCGGGCAATCCGTTCGAAATCAATGTGTTGCTGTGTGGACATGCGGTGTGTGTTTTTTTACAAAAGTAATGGCGGAGGACTTAAAATACAACCCGATTCTTGCTGTCTATTCAGAATACAAATTAGAAATTAGAAATTAGTCCCGAAAGCTATCGGGAAGAAATTAGAATTTTGAATACGGAATTCAAACAAAAAATACTTCTGTTTTTTCAAAAAATAACACCGAAAGCTCAAAATGAGACAAAGGCAGGCAAACTACTCAGCACTAAATTTACAACTCTGTGTCTTTTCCGGGTTCTATGACTGCGGTTTCCGGAATATGGATGTTCTGATTGAAACGGCTTTCCTTTTTGTTGATTACCAGTGTCGAAGGTATGTCTTTCAGTGTCTGAATATTCTGTGATACCAGATACTCCCAGCTGTCGTAACTGATCAACATCAGACTGAATTTTTCTAAATAACCCGAATGCAGGCGGGTAAGGCGGGCAACTTTTACTCTCGAACCATACTGTGTTATCAGTTTGTTGATACCATCGGTGATGGAGTGCACTTTTCCGTTCATTTTTTCCAGATCAATAATCTGCACAGTGGTTTCAGCATTGTTTCTCAAAATGCGCCGTGCATACCGGAGCAGGAAGTCGTCGGTTTCTTTTTCTATCACAACGAGAATATTGGAAATTCCCTTAAAGTCTCTGTTGACAAAAACTCCCACACTGCAATTGCTGTGCTCAATGAAAAATCGGGTTTTATCGCGTATAAGCGTTCCCGGATAGAACAGGGCATTGTCGCGGGTCAGCTTGTTCGCTATCCTGCTCAGCCAGCCGAATTTATAAAACTTCGAACTTTCTCTTAAAATGGCCGATTGTGTGGTAGATACACCGCCTCCGACCAATAGAAAATCAAAATTTTCGGTGTTCACTTTTTTTACAATTTCTGCTTCGATAATGTCGGCAACCTTGTAGTCGGTTGTCACCGGTATTTGCAGCGTTTTGGCTTCTGCAAGTACATCTACGAAACTCTCGGTCGAAAATTGTTCGCTGTAAATCGGATTCGTATCGGTTCCGGCTGTGATATGCAGCACTTCCACTTCGAGCGAATTTTTAACTCCGTCGAGTACTTTTTTAGCCACACGTAGCAAATTTTTACCCCCTTCGGGATTACCGAGTGCAATCAAAGTCTTGAAAATACCTTCCGACTGCTGGCGGAGAAGTTCTTTTTCGACCGTTTTATCGGGGAAAAGTTTCTCAATAAGTGCCAGAAACGGAGTAGTCATAAAAGTAGTTACCAATGCCATGATTACCAGCATGACGAACACTACCGGCGGCAGAATTCCCATTTCAAGTCCGATATTAAGCACGATAAGTTCCATCAGTCCACGTGTATTCATCAGCACCCCGAGCGAAAGACTGTCTTTCCAGCTTTCGCCAATGGCTCGGGCCGGAATGGCGCTTCCTCCCAATTTTCCGGCAACGGCTACTACAATGAAAACCAGACACATAAGCCATAGTGACGGTGTATTGAGCAGACCTATTTCAGTTTTCAGACCGGTATAAACGAAAAATAGCGGCAGAAGCAGCGAAACCGACAAATCCTCAATTTTATCTACCATCAGTTTTCGGAAACGGGGCATGGGCGGCATAATCAATCCGGCCATAAAAGCTCCGAAAAGTGCGTGAATTCCAAGTAGTTGGGTAGTGTATGCCGATATGATGAGTATTAAAATGAAAAATCCGAAAATGCTTTTGTTCATCAGCTCTTCTTTCTGGTAGATAGCTCCGATCTGTTTGAGGAACGGGCGAACAACAAAAAGCATCACCACAATGTAAATGGCCGTGAAGATGAGCGTGTAAACCGAACTCGCAAAACTGCCTGTCTGAGCAATGGCAATAACGGCTACCAGCAGAATCCATGCAGTCACATCGTTGATGGCAGCACTGCCGATACTGATGGTGCCCAGGTGAGTTTTCGAAAGCCCTTTTTCCTGAACGATGCGTGCCAACACCGGAAAAGCAGTAATGCTCATGGAAATACCGATGAACAAGGCGAAAGAGGTAAAATTGGAATTGGAAGGCGAAAAATCTTTGTAAATAACAAATGCCAGTATCATCCCGAACATGAAAGGGATGACAATGCTGGATTGGCTGATGATAAACGTATTTCGGATTTTATCCTTCAACTCGCTCATATTCAGGTCCATGCCTACAGCAAACATAAACAGAACCAAGCCTATCTGACTGATAATGTATAGGTTGTCCAATGATTCCGGCGAAAAAAGAAAAGCATACGCTTCGGGGAAAATCATCCCCAGCAACGACGGACCCAGCACAATACCGGCCAGAATTTCACCGATAACCGTCGGCTGCTGAATTTTAGCAAAAACTGCACTGAAAATGCGTGAAACAATTAGGATGGCGATAATCTGAAGCAAAATCATGGCAGCCGGCTCCATCAGGTTGTGAAGCGTGAGGTTTTTGAAAAGTTCCAGTGTGCCCTCGGTTCCTTTAGCTACCGATCGATGCAGGGCAACGTCAATCGCATTTCCATGTCGGATAAGGAAATAAGCTACGACGCCGAAAATACCCAGTATCAGGGCAAAGTACCACCACGATTTGTTTTTGTTCAGCATATGGTCAATCGTTCAGAAACAGTTCTTACAGCTTCTTTTATGTGGAAATTTATACAAATCAATCACAAAGATAGCGAATTTTAACGCTTCATCAGTTGGAAAACAAACCAAATGAAGTGAAAAAAACAAAAAAAAACATTTTGCCTGTTCTGTTAAAGCGTATTTACCGTGGTTTTTTCAATATGCAATGTCTGTGTAGGAAATGCAAAACTGATTCCGGCTTCGTTGAATTTTTTGAGAATTTCAAAATTAATGGCCGAAGGGGTGTCAAAAGTGTCGCCGGCATCTTTCACGTAGTAACAATAGCGTATGTTTAGCGAAAATTCACCGAAACTTTCGAACACCGCCGATATACCTTCGTTGCTGACAGCCTCATTTTTTAATGCAATGTTGTTGAGAATTTCAAGGGCTTTTTGCATCAGTTCGGGAGTTGTATCGTAGGTAAGTCCCAGATTGCTCACCACCCGGAGTTGCGGTGCTGCCGAAACATTCATGACTGCATTGTCCATAATTTTATAATTTGGTAGCGTTATCAGCCGTTTGTCGAAATTCCGGATTTTTGTGCTGCGGATACCGATGTCTTCCACTATGCCATCAAATTCACCGATTTTTACCCGGTCGCCAATGCGGAAAGTGCCGTCCATCAGAATTGTGAAACCGCCGAAAATGTTTTTTACCGTGTCCTGAGCTGCCAGCGCAATAGCAATTCCACCGATTCCGAGTGTCCCGAGAATGGCTTTCAGGTCCAGTCCCACGTTATTGAGGGCTGTTACGGTGCCTACAGTCCAGATGCCGAATACGGCGGTTTTTCGTAACAGTGATGTAAGGTGCGAATCGAAATGAATCTTTTGCCGGATATCTTTTTCCTGTTCACTTTTTTTGATAAAATATTCGCGGATCAGCCGGCTCGCCAGATGTGCCACAAACCATGTAATGTTGAGTACTGTAAGTATTTCGTAGGTTTTATAAAGCGCCTCGTCAAACGATTTGCTCAGTTCGAGCCGGTTCAGGGCAGTCCAGATAGCTATGAGAACAATACCCACTTTCAGGGGATTTTCCAGTGTATTCACCAGAATATTATCAACCTGATTTTTGGTACGTTTTGCCAGCGCTTTCAGATACCTTCGGTTAAGAAGTGTGATAATCCAGTTGATAATCAGTGCGAAAGCGATGATGCCACCCGATATCAGCCAGTTTTGAAGTGTGTTGTTGTAATATATTTGATCGAGCATTTTATGTTGTTATTTGCCTTCGGTGTTATTTTGCTTTGCTGTTATTTGTATTTCGCCTTATTGAGTATTTGATATAAAGCACTTTGTTCTTTGTTCTTCTACCTTCCGGCTTATATTAAAAAGAAACTGCATCGCTCGGCATGCGCCAGTCGCCCCGGGGCGAGAGGTTGATGCTACCCACTTTTGGCCCGTCGGGGGTGCATGAGCGTTTGAATTGCTGTTGGAAAAAGCGTTTCAGGAAAAGTTTCAGCCATTTATCTATGGTTTCATCACTATATTTTTCTGAAAAAGCATTTTTTGCCAGGAAATGAATTTTTTCGGGTGTAAAACCGAAACGAACGAAATAGTACAGGAAGAAATCATGTAATTCGTATGGTCCAACAATTTCTTCGGTTTTTTGTGCGATGTCCCCGTTTTTGTCAAATGGGAGCAATTCCGGACTTACGGGAGTATCCAGTATATCAGTCAGAATTTTTTCGGATTGATCGTCGAGCTGATGTGCAGCCCATCCCACAAGGTAGCGTACCAGTGTTTTGGGTACACCGCTGTTCACACCGTACATGGACATGTGGTCGCCGTTGTACGTAGACCATCCGAGCGCCATTTCCGACAAATCGCCGGTACCCACCACCATTCCGTTGTGTTTATTTGCTAAATCCATCAAAATTTGAGTCCGCTCGCGGGCTTGTACATTTTCATACGTCACATCATGCACTTCGGGATTGTGTCCGATATCCTTAAAATGCAGCAGGCAAGCTTCTTTAATGTTGATTTCCATCAGGGTAATTCCCAGCGCTTTCATCAACTCGATGGCATTGTTGTATGTTCGGTCGGTAGTGCCGAATCCGGGCATCGTCACACCAAGAATCCGTTTTCGGTCGTAGCCGAGTTTATCGGCCGTTTTCACGCAAACCAGCAGCGCCAGCGTACTGTCCAGTCCCCCTGAAATGCCGATAACCAGCTTGTCAAGGTGTGTATGCTGCCAGCGTTTTGCAAGGCCGGCTACCTGGATGGAGAAAATCTCATGGCAACTCTCATCGCGCACGCTCACAGGCGGAACGAACGGATGTTGATCAATCTTCCGGTTCAGTTTGAAATCCGGATTTTCAGGAGCAGGATCGTTTTTTCTACAGTCTATTTCAAAATAAGCATCTTCTTCCCGTTCGTTGAAAAAATTTGAATTGCGCATGCGGTCTGCACGCAATCGTTCTACATCTATCTCGCTGATAGTCAGTTGTGGTTCAAAGCTGAAGCGCTCACCTTTGGCCAGCACTTTCCCGTTTTCAACGATGATTGTATTTCCCGAAAAAACCAGATCGGTAGTGGATTCTCCATGTCCGGCCGAAGTGTACACATAACCGGCAATACAACGGGCGGATTGTTGCTCTACAAGTTGCTGGCGATAAATATGCTTGGCAATCAGCTCGTTACTGGCGGAGAGATTGAACAGGATTTCGGCTCCCTGAATGGCCAGGTACGAACTTGGCGGAACAGGCATCCACAGGTCTTCGCACACTTCTATGCCGAAGGTGAAATCAGTGGTATGGAAATAATATTTAGTGCCGAAATTCGTTTCCTGACCAGCAAGTTGGATATATCCGGCAGTAACGGTTTTACCTGAAGCAAACCATCTTTTTTCGTAAAATTCGTTGTTGTTGGGCAGGTTGATTTTTGGAATTACACCCAGAATTTCGCCCCGGCCGAAAACCACTGCCGCATTGAAAACTTGGTTGTTTTTCCTCACGGGCATTCCCACTATGCTCAGTATGTTGAGTTCGGCAGTTTCTTTCACCAATTTCTCCAAGGCTTTTTCGGCATCGTCGAGCAGCTGTTTCTGGAAAAACAAATCAGCACAAGTGTAGGCTGTGATGCACAATTCCGGAAAACAGATAATTTCCACATTTTGTGCTGCTGCATTTACAATCAGTTCGTTGATTTTCAATGCATTGAAAGCGCAGTCGGCCACACGGAGTTCGGGGATAGCAGCCGCTACTCTGACGAAACCGAAAGCCCCCCTAAATCCCCCCTTGGAGGGACTTGTAGTTAGTTTTTCCATCACTATCTGTTCTTTATTATTATTCTTGTTCCAAAAAATTAAATTAGAAAAATAGTTATTCTTTTGAAATTATATTGATTGTATGAATAAAAAGTCCCCTTCTGGTCACTGAGCTATGTCGAAGTGAGGGGGCTTTTTATTTTTCCATATCGCTCAGGTGAATCTTGATGGAATTGGATGAAATGTTTATTTCCCACACCGACAGGGCGAGTGAAATTATCAGAAACAGCAATGCAATGCCAAAAATAATGGCAGCAACAGTTTGAGAACCGATGTAAATCAGGAGCATGGTTATTACACAAAGTAGCAAACTGGCTACGCCAAACATTTGCATCAGGCGGGTCAGATTGAGCCGTTTTTTCAGATTTTCAATCTGGGCTTTGGTCACATTTGATTTATCTGCCAGGTATTTTTCTTTCAGATTTCGTACCAGCGATGTGTATGCCAGAAAGCGGTTTGTATAAGCCAGAAAAATCAGTGAGATGGCTGAAAACAAAAAAGTCGGTGTTATTAATGTAAGTTCTTCCATAACAGTATGATTTGAAAAAGTGTTTCAACTATCAGAATTCGAATCCATTTCATTTGGAAAAAATTGACTGCGCCTTCTTTACATACTTAGTGGCAGGAAGGATCAGCTGATTCAGGTGTTTTGAGCAGTTCGGCCGTTTTCCTGCCAAGCATAATGCAGGCTTGATAATTGTTTTCAGTCAATCCCATTTTTTCCTCCACCGTAAAATCTATCATACGCCATTTCATCTTTTCGCCGAATTCTGCCAGCTTCTTGTTGGTGATACCGGCCCAGGAATAGGAGCCAAAGAATGCAAAATCTCTTTTCTTCACCTGTCGAATTTCGATTTTTGTGAGCAGCGAATGTATTTCGGGATAAAGATCATTGCAGTAGGTGGGGCTTCCGATTATCAGCCCTTTGTACTTGAAAATATCGCGAAGAATGACCGACGCATCCGATACCGAAACGTTGTGCATCACCACATTCCGGATGCCGTTTTGCACCAACCCCTGTGCAACGGCTTCGGCCATACGTTCGGTGTTGCCATACATAGACCCGTACACAACGACCACGCCTTCTTTGGCTTCGTAGCGGCTCAGCTGGTCGTAGATGTCCACTGCCTTGGATGTTTGTTCTTTCCATACCGGTCCGTGAGTGGAGCAAATGATTTTGATATCCAGCGGGGTGAGTTTCTGGAGCGCTTTTTGGACGGGTGCACCGTATTTGCCTACAATATTTGCGTAGTAGCGATACATCTCGTCCCAGTATTTATCCAGATTCATTTCCGAGTCAATGACACCTCCATCCAGTGTGCCGAAACAACCGAATGCATCGCCTGAGAAAAGCACTTTTTCCGATTCATCGTAAGTCATCATCGTTTCGGGCCAGTGAACCATGGGAGTGAGGTGGAACTGTAGTACATGAGTGCCCAGTTTCAGTATTTCACCATCGCTCACTTCCAGTGTGTTATCGTCAATTCCGTAGTATCCCTGCACCATTTCGAGGGTTTTTTTGTTGCCCACCAGTGTTACATTCGGATAATATTTTCTCAGCAGACTCAGCGAACCGGAATGATCGGGTTCCATGTGATTGATAATCAGGTAATCAATTTGTCGGTCGCGGAGTTGCGATTGGATTTTATCGATAAAAACATCTCCGAATGAGATTTCCACCGTGTCAACCAATGCCACCTTTTCGTCGACAATGAGATACGAATTGTAAGACACTCCGTAAGGTAACGGGAGCATATTTTCAAATTTATGCTTTATGCGGTCGTTGACACCAACGTAATAAATATCTTTTGCAATTTCCGTGTTCAAATACATAGTCTTTTTTATAATTTCTTCCAGTTAACAGGTTATTTGTCAGAATCAGATCTTTGAATAATTAATAACATCTGATTTTAATGATTGGTTTTTTATTTGAAATGCAAAGATACAAATTATTTGCAGAAAGGGTAAAACCGGACGCTGTGGAGTGCTAAAAATCTGGAAAAACCTGTTAGCTGTTTTTTTTAATGCGTATTTCTAAAAAAAACATATTCCACAACGTTGAATTTTCCGGTGAGTTTACTAAGCGCATCGCCCTACACCCCCTTCAGAGCCTGTCTCAACCAGTCCCGATTTTATATCGGGAAACTTGATTCGGGAGGGTTGGAGAGCAGATTTTTTCTTAAAAGTTTACCCGCAGGGTTCCGTAAATATTCCGGCCGGGAGCGCTCACGCCCGAAGCAAACTGACGGTAATGCCGGTCGAGAATGTTTTCAATTCCGGCATTCAGGTTAATGTGCTTTGTCACATCATATGCAGCACGGAAATTTAACGTGTACCACGCGGCAGTACCTGCCCAGGCTGTTGCTTCGCCTTTGGCATTTACGGCAGTAACAGCTGTCTGGCTGAGGTTGTCTTCGCCGCTCGGGCTGTAATCAGCCAGTTTCTTGGCAGCGCTGAAGCGCATAAAACCTTCAAGTTTCAGCTTGCTGAAGTTGTAACTGGCTCCAATTTTTCCATACATTGGCGGAATATGATCCATCGGAACAACTTCTTTCTGTTCGTTGGTGTATTTGCCATACGTGGCTGTTACTGACCCGTTCAGGCTCAGATTTCTAACCGGATTGATCGTAGTACCGGCATAATAACCATAAATTCGTCCGCTGTTGGAATTCTGTATGGACAATGCTTTGAGGGTAGTGCCATCAACAATGACCGAATCTTTTCCGTTGAACTGAGTGGGCTGAACAGTCAGCGCATTGTCCAGCAGCGTATAGTAAGCTCCGGCTTCAATTTTTCCGGTATGACCCAGCCGCTGCACGATATTCAGTTCGGCATTGTAGGCATATTCGGGTTTCAGTCCGGTATTAGGTACCACAACCGTTTTACTGCTTGTATTATCAAAAAATTTGACCATATCGTCGATGTTGGGTGCACGAAAACCGGTGGAAATAGTAGCGCTGATTTTTGTTTTCGAAGGCAGGTTGGCTACCACCGAAAGGTTGCCGCAGGGAGCTATTTCGTTGATTTCTGCCTTGTCGAAAGGAAAAATGGCATTCCCGGCTGAGCGGTCGTTCTTAAATTCGGATTTCAGATACACCGATGTCAGCCGCAGGCCGCCTGTCAGCGAGAAAATATCAGACAATTCATGATTGCCCTGCACATACAGTGCTGCGGAATTCCAGCTGTTTCCTCCGTCGGGATAACGTGTGGCGGCTGGTGAGGCATTTGCTCCGGTGGTGATGTCGATATTCGTAACGGTTGACTGCACCAGGTTCAATGTTTCTTCCAGTCCGTAATACAGTGTTGTCCTTTCACTGATTTTTTTCATCAGGTCGAAGTTGGCCGAGAAAACGCTGACATCTTCCATCTGTGTCTTGCGGTTCGTTTTGTTCAGTTTACGCGATATGCGATCCTGGTCTAACGACTGAAAGGACAGGATGAATTTTGCATCATCAAACCATCTGTTTTGTTTGTTGATATCTAGCGTGTAAGCTCCAAGGAAGCGTTTTTGAGGTCCGTAATTCCATTCGGCATACGTTGGCAGCATTGTTTTTGTTGTTTTGTCGTAGCTGAGTTCCAGCATGCGGTCATAGCGTGGCAGATTGCCAATATTGTTGGAATACTGCAGGTTCAGCATGTGTGAAACATGTTCATTTTGTTGATACAAAATTTTCTCGAGTACATCGATTTGTTTGTAACCGTTTCCTGCCATAATATATGGGTTGGGATTCGTGCTGACCACATCTTTATTGTCCACACGCGTAACGTTGTACAGATTTTTGCCGAAATCGCCGAACGTTCCGAAATCACCCGATTTTCCAATTCGCTGATCGCCAAAATCGCTGTAGGTGACACTGGTCAGCGATGCGAATTTACCGAAGCCCAGGTTATAGTCGAAATGACCGGTTTTTTCGCTGTTTGCCGACGAATACCGCACATAGGCATTGCCCGATTTTCGGTTCAGTTTCGGATTTTTAGTGTAAAAATGGATAACACCTCCCAGCGCGTCAGATCCGTACAGTGTTGACGACGGACCAAAAAGCACTTCGGTTTTGTCCAGAATAGCATTGTCGAGGGTAATCACGTCCTGAACATGACCACCACGATAGATGGCATTGTTCATGCGAATACCATCAATCACCAGTAATATGCGGTTGGTTTCGAAGCCTCTCAGTACAGGACTTCCGGCTCCTGTCTGGCTTTTCTGAACAAAAATTTGTCCTGTATTCTGGAGCATATCAGCGGTAGTTTGCGGGTTTGTGAATTCGTTTGATTTGGAACTGATCCCGATAACACGGGATGGAACATTTTTGATTTCCTGTTCCCATCGGCTTGCCGAAACAACAACCTCGCGGAGTGTGTCGTTATAATGTACAGGAGTAGTTTGAGCAAAGGCATATCCGGCTATGAGAATAGCCGGACAAAGTAACAGTATTTTTTTCTTCATAGCAGAAACTGGAGATTTTAATTGACTGAATATAAACTCCGTGATAACTGATATATTAACAGGGAGTTAGTATTTCTAAATCAATTGATTTTTAGCAGATAAAATACCTGCAATTTTTTACATTTCAATAGAAATTTCCTGCAAAGATAGCTATTTTCATAGGTTCATTTTCAGCAAAAAATCAGGATGTGGTTATTTTTGAATTGAATAATTTGTGTAGTTACCTGTAAATCAAATGCATATATATATTGACGAGTTGTAATACCTGTTCTTTTTTCTTAACTTTTTGCTCAGAAATGTAACAGATGATACGAAAAGTTACACAATTCAGGATGTAATCACGAACACGGGATTAGGCCCGAAGAATACCGGTTTATAGAAAAAAGAAATTAACACGCCTGTATTTCCTGCCTTCGAAAACGATATTTTTTAACTACTTTTGCTTTACAAAAAATAAAAGGGAAAATGATTGTTTGTATAGCCGAAAAGCCCAGTGTGGGTCGTGACATTGCCGAAATACTCGGAGCCAGAACGCGTAAGGACGGGTACATGGAAGGAAACGGCTATCAGGTGACGTGGACTTTCGGACATCTGTGTGGGCTGCTCGAACCTGCCGAATATACACCCGACTGGAAAATATGGGCACTCTCGCGTTTACCCATGATACCCAAACCTTTCGGTATTAAAGTTGTTGAAAACGAAGGCATTCAGAAGCAATTCCGGATCATCGAAAAACTCATTTCCGGTGCCGATGAAGTGATAAATTGTGGTGATGCCGGGCAGGAAGGCGAACTCATACAGCGCTGGGTAATGCAGAAAGCATCCTGTAAGTGTCCGGTAAAAAGGCTCTGGATTTCGTCGCTGACCGAAGAAGCCATTCGCGAAGGTTTCAGCAAACTGAAAGACCAGTCGGAATATCAGCGCCTCTACGAAGCCGGACTTTCTCGCGCCATCGGCGACTGGCTGCTCGGCATGAATGCCACCCGCCTGTACACACTGAAATACGCCCAAAACCGGCAGGTACTTTCCATCGGCAGGGTGCAGACGCCTACGCTTGCTCTAATCGTAAACCGGCAGCTCAAAATTGAGAATTTCAAACCGGAAGCGTATTGGGAACTGAAGACCATCTATCGTGAAACCTCCTTTTCGGCTACTGCAGGCAGGTTTTCGAGTGTTGAGGAAGGACAGAATTTTCTGAAAAAGGTGGAGAATGCTCCTTTTGAGGTCACTGATATTACCACCAAAAAGGGAATTGAAAATGCTCCCCGTCTGTTTGACCTTACTTCACTGCAGGTGGAATGCAACAAGAAATTCGGTTATTCGGCCGATGACACGCTGAAAACCATTCAGAGCCTGTATGAGAAAAAAATAACCACCTATCCGCGTGTGGATACCACGTACCTCAGCGACGATATGTATCCGAAAATTCCCGACATTCTCCGGGGACTGAAGGATTACGAACTCCTGACTCAGCCACTGCTGGCAGCCAAATTGCCCAAAACAAAAAAGGTGTTCGACAATTCGAAAGTGACCGACCACCACGCCATCATACCTACCGGAGTACAGCCTGCAAACCTTTCGGCAGAAGAAAAAAACGTGTATGACCTTGTTGCACGAAGATTTATTGCCAATTTTTATCCGGAATGCAAGGTAGCCACCACCACCGTGTCGGGCAAAGTGGAAGATGTGGAATTCAAAACCAGTGGCAAACAGATACTCGGGGAGGGCTGGCGGGTGGTTTTTGCCCGTCCGACGGCCGAAGAGAAGGAAGAAAACGGCGAAGAGGAAGAAAAAACACTTCCACTCTTTACCAAAGGCGAAAGTGGACCACACGAACCTTCGCTGACAGAGAAATGGACAACACCGCCCAAACCATTTACCGAAGCAACGCTACTCCGGGCTATGGAAACAGCCGGAAAGCTTGTTGAAAACGACGAACTGCGCGATGCGTTGAAGGAAAACGGCATCGGACGTCCGTCCACACGGGCTGCCATCATCGAAACGCTTTTCAAACGTAACTATATACGCAAGGAACGAAAAAACCTGATTGCCACCGAAACGGGTGTGGAACTCATTCAGATTATTCAGGAAGAACTGATTAAATCGGCAGAACTGACCGGGCAGTGGGAGAGAAAACTACGACTGATTGAAAAAGGAGAATACAAAGCATCCGATTTTCTGGATGAACTGAAGGAAATGATTATCCGAATTGATCTGAACGTAAAAAGCGACAACCGAACCAAAGCACAACTGATAGCTGAGTCCAGACTGGCCGAGAATCCCGATATGATGATCGGTACCACCTGTCCGGTATGTGGTAAAGGCAGAATTATCAAAGGTAAAACTGCCTACGGATGTTCAGAATGGAAAAACGGGTGTACTTTTCGGAAAACAATTGTAGTAGCCCCCTAACCCTCTGAAGGGGGGATTTTGGAGCATGCTGATTCTGGCGAATTACTATTTTAATGTGAGGTCGATATAAAAATTCATTTAATCCTTTCAAATTCAATAGTATGAATTCCCGTAGGGAAATAATATCAATAGAAATGGATTAAGAATAATTTCAATTCTCCGTTAGGAGATAAATATATCAATTCCCTGCGGGAAATGAATTAAAGCATAAATCGTTCTTTCTATTGATATTTAAGTCCTAACCGACTGTTTTTAATGTCGAACTTACGATATTTTATAAAAAGTCTCAGGATGCAAACCACTGACCATTTACCAATTAAATACTCAACTTTTTTATAAACACTCTGTAATTCTCCACTTGTGTATCTTTAGGGAGCCGTAGAGCACCCCTACAATCTTCTCGAAACTCCGTGTGTGGGAGTACTTTCCCATTTAAATCGGTTTACGGCTGTAACTACAAAGGTGGTTCTACCCTTGAATTTCCGGTCTATTTCGCGCAGATCCAGACAAGTTTCGGTGGTGAGTCCCACTATGTTGGCCGGGTCGTTCATATCGCCCACTTCTTTGCCTTTGAAGCCATACACCACATAATACATTACTTCGCAGCCACCTTCTTCATCCACTTCATCCCAGAGCAGGAATGCTTCCTTACCGTCTTTCAATATTCGCAGGTTTTGCGGTTGGGCTGAAGCCTCGCCTTTGATATTTTTGGGGATGGGCTGGAGTGCCGGGAATTTGTAGTAATTGTTTTGCAAAGTATCCTGCAGACCTTTCGGATTCCGGTTGAATGTTTTCGCGCTGAAATAGACTGCACCTTCCACTTTCGGGTATTGCTGATTCATTTTAAGCTGTCGTGCCAGTTCATTGCCGTTTTTCCAGGCAGGAGTTTTATTTTCATATAAACCCGATGCATAAAGCCCGATATACAGATTTTTTCCGTAAGTATTGTCACTCCACCATTTGATAAGCACCTCATAATCAGCTACTTTTTTCCCGATTTCCCAATACAGTTGCGGTACTATGTAATCGATTGTTCCCTCTTTAAGCCATTTCAGAATGTCGGCATAGAGGTCGTCGTAGTTCGTAATTCCCGCCCGTGTGGCTGAACCTTGCGGATCCATGTTGTCGTTTCGCCACACCCCGAACGGGCTGACTCCGAATTGTACCCAGGGTTTCAGGTTTTTAATGGTTTTCTGCAATTCGCTGATTACCATATCCACATTATTGCGTCTCCAGTCGGCTTTTTTATCGGGAAGAAATCCGCGGGGATTTTCGCGAAATGTTTTTTCGTCCGGAAAATCGCGTCCACCCACCGGATAGGGATAGAAATAATCGTCGAAATGCAGCGCATCAATGTCGTATCGCATGATGATGTCTGCCACCACTTTATTCAGGAAATCCCGGGTTTCATCCAGTCCCGGATCGAAATAATGTTTTCCGCCATACTCCACAAAAAGATTTTTATTTTTAAAGTAAAGATGGTCTTTATCCAGCTGGTTTATTTGCTTTGCCGTATTTGTTACGCGGTAAGGATTGATCCATCCGTGCACTTCCATGCACCGTCTGTGGGCTTCTTCGATGATAAACTGAAGGGGATCATAGTAAGGCGACGGACGTTTGCCTTGTTTCCCGTTCAGGTAATACGACCACGGCTCCAGGTCCGAAGGGTAAAAACTGTCGGCCGTCGGGCGGATTTGCACTACTATAGCGTTGATGCCGCTTTTCTGCAGTCTGTCAAGCATTTCGCGCATCTCGTTGCGTTGCTGTGTGGGAGTTAAATCCGGCTTACTCGGCCAGTCGATGTTGGCTACGGTAGCAATCCATACGGCACGCATCTCGCGTTTGAGTTGTTTCTGGGCCGAAAGTGTCAGAACGAATGAAATAAGCAGTAAAAACGTGGTCAATTTTTTCATATCAGATGAGAATTTTGTAAAAGTTGAGCAAAAATACGTTTTTTTTCTCCTTTGTGCAACCTGAATGAAAATGTCTGCATCACGAAAATCAGCGGATTAACAAAGTTTTACCGATTTTTACTACTTTTGTGCCATGCAACAGTTTCTCAAAGATTTACATACATCACTTCAAAACGTCTATTCCGAAAGTGAAATTCACGTGCTCGGCATGCTGATACTCGAAAAGTTAACCGGTTTTTCGCGTACACGACTTTTGACCGATAAAGAGATAATATTGAACGAAACACAACGAGAACTCTCAATTCACTTTCTTGAAAGGCTGAAAAAACACGAACCCATTCAATATATTTTAGGTGAAACCGAATTTTGCGGCCTGAAATTCAAGGTCAGTCCGTCGGTTCTGATTCCAAGGCCTGAGACCGAAGAACTGGTGGAGTGGGTAAAGCCCCTTCCCCAAAGCTCCCTTCCCCTTTTTCGATATGTCGGGACAAGCCTGGACTTCCCCCACAAGGGGGAAGAAAATCCCCCCTTTGGGGGGTGGGGGGGCTTTCTGGATATCGGCACCGGGAGTGGGTGTATAGCAGTTGCATTAAAAAAGAAATTTCCCTCTGCCAATGTTTCGGCCATGGATATCTCACCCGAAGCATTGGTTTTGGCGAAGGAAAATGCTACTTTGAATCGGGTGGACATCGAATTTATTCAGGATGATATCCTGCATCCCTCCGCTACCGACCGAAAGTGGGATGTGATTGTGAGCAATCCGCCTTACATACCGCATGCCGGAAAAGCGGAAATGACAGCCGGTGTTCTCGATTTTGAGCCGCACCTGGCTCTGTTCGTACCCGACGATGATCCGCTGTTGTTTTACCGCAAAATAGCCGCTTTTGCCGGGGAGCACCTCGCGGTTGGGGGTCGGTTGTATTTCGAAATACACCACAGTCTGGGTCGGGAATGCTGCCAGCTCCTTGAATCCCTCGGTTTCCAATCTGTTGTTCTTCGCAGGGACCTGTCAGGCAATGACAGAATGATTTCCTCAATTCCTCCAGCTAAAGCAGGAGGCAATTGATGCAAAAGACAGCAAAAAGCAGGGTGCAATTCATGAAAAAGACAGCTAAAACAGGAAGCAATTGATGAAAAAGACAGCTAAAGCAGTAGGCCATTCATTTGAAGAATATATTAAAATTAGGCTTTAGCCAAAGAATTGTACAGGGATTTGGCTAAAGCCATTAAATTTGAATTGAAATTTATTTCCTCCAGCTAAAGCAGGAGGCAATTGATGCAAAGGACAGCTAAAGAAATCAAGAATTCATCAGGCTCATTCCTGTTCTGAAATTCATCATTCAACACAACAAACAACATTCTTTTTCCGTTGTATTTATGATAGCATCACACATTTACACAGTGGACTTTATTCTTTATTTTCACAACCATTAATATCAAAAAAAATGAAAACAACCCGATTTTATGTCATTATTGCAGCATTTCTTTTTACAGCCGTTTCATGTGTTGAAAATTCTCAAAAATACAAAGCCGCAGTTGCCGAACGCGATTCGCTGGCTACGGAGAAACTGATGCTGGATTCCAGTTACAACCAGACACTTGCTCTCCTCAACGATATTGAAACCGGATTTGCCGAAATTACGCAAACTGAAAAGCAAATGAAACTCAACCTCCAGAGTGTGGAAGGGCCGAAAGTAAACAGAAGGCAACTCATAGCTGCACAAATGTCGGCTATCAAACAAGGCATTGAACAAAACAAAGCCCGAATTACCGAACTGGAACAGTTGGCTTCTAAAAATGGAAAGATAAACGCCATGCTCACCGCGACAATCAAACGTCTGCAAACCCAGATGGAAGAAAAAGGGCTTCAGATTAAATCCCTGCAGGCAGAGCTCGATCAGAAAAACATCAAAATCACCGAGCTTACTACTACTGTAACCCAACAGAGCAAAAGCATTGCCGAGCAAAGCCGAAGCATAGAAGAACAGCAGCAGGCGCTCGAAAAACAGGAATCGACCATCAAACAGCAGGATACCGAAATGAACGCCGTTTGGTACTGCATTGCAACACCCAAAGAACTTAAAGCTGCAAAAATCATTACAGATGGCGGACTTTTCCAGAGTAAAAAAGTACTCAGCAGTGAATTTGACAATTCGATGTTTGCACAGGTTGACCAGAGAAGCGCCGTATCCATACCCACTTACAGCAAAAAAGTGAAAATCCTCTCGCAGCATCCCGTCAACAGCTATACGCTCGTGACCGGTGAAGATAAAAACCTCACCATCGAAATTACCGATCCGGCCCGATTCTGGAGCGTCTCGAAATACCTCGTGGTTCAGAAATAGTTATAGATTTCGAAGCGGAAACAGGGGGAATGATTTGCCGATACAACTATCTCAGGTGAGATTCAGTTTCCGATATTATCAGTAACAGTAACCTCAAAGAGATAAAATAACTTACACAAAAATTTAGGAAAACAGCGTGGAGCAACGAAATCCACGCTGTTTTTTGTTTATTTCCCTCCTTTCGGTACGCATGTTCTTTAATTCATGCGCTGTTCTTGGTGAATGGCTGTTTATCGGGCATTGCATTCAGATTTACTGTATATCACCAAGAGTGAAAAATGGATGAGATGAGACCCGTAAAGCGATTTGCATCGGTACGCAGAAACGCCTGCAACATGAAGAGTTCAGGCAGGAATCACTCCCGAAGTAATACTTCAATCAGAATTAAACAAATGTTATCCTGCAATTCTCCGGGGTTTTTGTCCACATGTTTTAACTGTTTCAGGAATTTCATTTGCCCGTATTTGTATGTCTGATGAGTATGTGCTGATATCAATATATCACAGATATATTACACATATATCACACATATAAAACACATTTGTTTCACATTTTAATCTGAAATATATCTGAATCTATTCTTTGTTTAATGTTTATTTTATATATTTGTAATTACATTAAGAACACACTCTTCTATCTGTTTGCTGCGACACTGAGAGGCTTTCCAGATACAGACAGGCAGAGATGTTTTTGATAGTACGATTAAACAGGAATTTTTTTAAAAAAAACGATTATGGCACGGGTAAAAAATCTGGATCAGATAACGGGCAGTCTGAAAAACCTGTCGTTTTACACACGTAAAGGCAGCGATGCAATATTTGTTCGCACCAAAGGCGGACCTTCCAAAGAAAAAATCAAACGCAATCCCGAATTTGAAGGATTGAGACGAATCAACCGCGAGTTCGGGGGATGTTCTGCCATGAGCAAACAAATACGGCAATCGTTCGGTGAACTGAGCCATGTGGCGGATTACAACCTGTCATCCGCACTGAATTCGCTGATGAAAAGCATCCAGAAAACCGACGAGCAGCACGAAACCGGCAGTCGCTCTATCCGCTTGTCGGCTTTCAGGTACACGCTCGCGGGCTTTGATTTCGGACGGAAAACGAGGTTCAGCTCGCTGCTGAGGGTGCCGCTGAATTATACCATCGACCGGGAGCAACAGACAGCCACGGTGCTTATCCCAGCTTTTGCGTGCAGTTTCGGGCTGAACATGAACACAGAATTTATGAAGGGAGCAGTTAATTCCGGAACCTTCCGCTTTACAGCCGCACTGGGCATCGTGACCGATATGCAACTGAACATATCCGGTACGGCCTACGAACCGGTTCACGACAAGTTGGGACACGGTGTCCTTATCCGGAGTACACCGTGGTTTTCCACACAGGGCAGTGTACAGGAGCAGCAAATAAAACTCGCATTGATACGGGAATATACCGCTACTACCGACCCACTCACCACCCCACCCTTCGTGCCCGAATTCACCGATGCCGACAGCCTGGTGCTGACAGTAGCCGTGGAATTCGGAACACCCGACGCATTCGGCAACACGGTGCCGATACGGGGCACGGGAGGAGGAATGGTGTTGGGAGTTTTTTAGTTTGATGTTTGTAGTTTCAGGTCATACCCAATTATGTTCATGGGATAATTGTAATTAATTATACGAAATATGGGGATTTGGGAGAAAAACACGGGACGATGATGAAATAAATGATGACGGGATGCGCGACTGTAGAGACGCGATTAATCGCGTCTCTACGGTGTGCAACGCGGGAATTATCGCGTCCAACGCGGAAACCATCGCGCACATCACGGATCATCCCGACAATCATTATCCGAAAAAAAAATAAAACAATAATAACAAACCAACCATGAAAAAATTTGCCGGGAAATACCGGATACAGACCGCACGTGCACCGTGGTGGGATTATGCCAACGACGGAGCGTATTTTGTTACCATTTGTACGGCACACCGCGAATGTTATTTTGGCGATGTGGTAAACGGCATGATGAAATTCAATGAAATGGGTGAAATTGCCAATAATATTTGGGATGAAATACCCCGGCAATTTCCATACGCCGAATTGGGGGTATATCAGGTGATGCCCAATCACGTTCATGGAATTATTGTAATTAATCATACGAAATGCGGGGATTTGGGAGAAAAACGTGACGATGATGATGCCAATGATGGTGGGATGCGGGACGATGGGACGCGCGGTTGTAGAGGCGCGATTAATCGCGTCTCTACCGGATGCAACGCGGAAACCATCACGTCCATCGCGGACGAAACGCCCGGCGGTATCACCGGCAATCACAATCCGATGTTGCATGATAATTTATCACGCATTTTGCGTTGGTACAAAGGTCGTGTTACATTTGAATGCCACCAAACAGATGTAAATTTTGGATGGCAAGCACGGTTTCATGATAACATTATCCGGGATACGGCATCATACAACACCATTTCGGAATACATTATAAACAACCCGGCAAAATGGGATGCGGACAAATTTCATCCGTCAAACAGGTAGAGACGCGATTAATCGCGTCTCTACATAATTGATTAATCGCGTATCTACTAACCGGTGGATGAATATAGAAATATCGTAATAGAAATAATAAAATCAATTTATATTTCGGTGGGTTGCACCTGTGAAATTGTTGTTCTATATTTGTTTTCAACATAACGCCCAACTGTCACCGGATGCACTGCCGTTTCTTCAGGATTACCGATGAAACGACGTTTACAGGAAACCTGACATATAAAACCAAATTTCGAAAAAAAACCAGCAATATAACCAAATTATAATTCCAACCAACTATGAATATTCCATTAGACGAATTTGAACAGCACATTGATGAAGATATTCTGAAACGCGGTCTCCAGTACTTCAAAAAAGGCTATGTTACGAGCGTGGATGAACTAAGCGGAGGTGAATACGAGGCAATCGTTGAGGGCAATGATACTTACATTGTTCAGCTTCAAGTGAAAAACGGCAGTGTAATCGCCTGCAACTGTACCTGCCCCTACGATTGGGGACCGGTTTGCAAGCACGAAGTAGCTGTCATGTTCTATCTGCAGCAGGATGAACTTGGGCTGAAAGCGAAAAAGAAATCCACCACCAAAACATCTCCCCTTTCGGATGTGGCAGGTAAGGAGAAAAAAGAGGTCAAAAAGAAAAAGACCATTCAGGAGCAGCTGGAAGAAATACTTGAAAAACTCTCCCCGGAAGAAATGAGAGGATACATTGGGGAATATTGCGACAAGGACAAAACGTTTCGCGATCTTTTTCTGACACAATATTTACACCTGATACAACCGGTATCGAAGGATATATATACCAAACAAATACGGGCTGTTTTGAAATCGGCATCTGGAAGGTATGGATACATCGATTACGCGGGAGCCCGACAGGTGGGCAACTCGATGCATCAGTTGTATCAACTGGCCGAAAAAGCCGTGAGTGCCGGCAACTGGCGTGAAGCCATGTACATGGGTTGCGCTATGCTGGAGGAAATGACCAAAGCGATAGAACACGGCGACGACAGCAACGGCGATCTGGGTGGCAGCATCGATAATGCACAGAATATCTTATTCCGAATAGCTCAAGAATGTACCGACAGCGGTATTCGGAGTGAACTTTTTGAGTACTCGCTCGACGCTTATCACCGCAAACTGTTCGAAGGATGGGACTGGCACTATAATATGCTCGATCTGGCTGTTGAATTGCAGCAAACAGAAGATGAAAAGACGCGGATTTTGCATTATCTTGACCAGATTAAACCCAAAAATGACGGTTGGGATTTTCGCCATGAAGACGCACAGAAACAAAGACTGAAACTTATCCGGAAAACGGAGGGAGAAACCTGCGCTAACGACTATCTGGAGGCCAATATATCCAACCCTGATTTCAGACGTGAACTGATACTGAAAGCCATTGAAGAAAAAAACTATGCCAAAGCTATCAGGCTGGCTGAAAAAGGAATTGCAGCCGACCAAAAGGAAAAACCCGGACTGGCAGACGAATGGAAATGGCACCTGCTGAACGTTTATCAATTACAGAATGACCCGGAAAACGTAATTGAACAGGCCCGTTATTTATTTTTGAATTCAGGCAGGTTCAGTTCGAAGGAAATGTTTCACATCATGAAGAAATATGTACCTGCTGCCGATTGGAAACTTTTCTTCGAACAGCTGGTTGCGGAAAAGATCAAATCCGAACGATGGGTTTCTTTTCATACGATTGCCGATATGTATATTTGGGAAGAACAATGGGAAAACCTGTTCAGCCTGCTGATAAAAAACCCTTCGCTTGATAATATTGCCTACGTGGAAAAATACCTGACAAAACAGTATGCTTCGCAATTGGTTGATCTGTATTGCATGGCAATTCAGACATTCCTGGAAGAAAACGTAGGCAGAGCACATTACAAGACAGCCTGTAAATATTTGCGCCGGATGAATAAACTGGGCGGACGTGAAAAAACGGATATCCTGATAGCTGAATTGCGCACAAAATATAAACCGCGACGGGCATTGATGGAGGAGTTGGATAAAGTATAGCTTCGTTTCACGTTTAACGTTTGAGGTTTAATGTTTCGCGTTTCATGTTTCATGTTTCACGTTTGAGGTTATTGAGTTATTGAGTTGAGTATTTATGCAATACAATATGAATTGGATTGGGCGCCATTTATCCCGCATGGCGGGAGCCCAATCATATAAATTATAATATCAAATATGGGCTTTAGCCAAAGGATTTATAATGAATATATTTTGCAATAGAATTGGGATAATACCCATTCAAAACAATATTAAAATCAAATAGGAACTTTAGCCAAATCTCTCAAAAAATAAGCATGAAAATCATTATTAAATAAATCAAAATTATGCCATTTATAAAGGTTTACATTCATTTTGTCTGGTCAACAAAAAACAGGGTGCCTTATCTGAACACCCCTGAATTGAGAAAAGGTATGTGGAAACATATCCGGGAAAATGCCCGGGAGAATGGAATTCATATTGATTTCATCAATGGTTTTGAGGAACATTGTCATTGCCTTGTTTCTTTGGGAGATGATCAAACAATGAGGAAAATCGTGCAATTGATCAAAGGAGAATCATCGTACTGGATTAACAAAGAGCAATTACTGAATGAAAAGTTTGAATGGCAGGATGAGTATTTTGCTATATCGGTATCCGAGTCGTTGGTGGATAGAGTAAGGGAATACATTAAAAACCAGGAAAACCATCATGTCCGAAAAACATGGGATGAGGAATACAAAGATTTAATAGATAAATATGGATTTGAAAGATTTAAGGATTAAATAATTTGGCTAAAGCCAATACAAGGAAAATGAATTTATTGTCCTCCGGCTAAAGCCGGAGGCAATTCAGGAGGCAATTCAGGAGGCAATTCAGGAGGCAATTCAGGAGGCAATTCAAAGCAGGAGGCAATTGATCAATGGAACAGCTAAAGCTGGAGGAAATTGATAAAATGAATTGGATTGGGCGCCATTTATCCCGCATGGCGGGAGCCCAATCAACACAAATAATAAAATCAAATATGGGGCTTTAGCCCATTCTAAACAAATTTAATTATGGGAATATCCATCCATTATTCCGGCAGGATAACCGATAAGCGCCGGTTGCCGCAACTCATTGAGGAAGTACAGGAAATCGCGTCTGTTCACAGCTGGAAATCGCAGATTTATGAGCGGGTGTTTCCAACGGACAGTGAAGCCGTCGCTTCAGGTGACAGTCTCAATATTGACAGCACACACGATGGAAATCTTTACGGCATTGATTTTACCCCCGAAGGCAGCGAAACGGTTTCGGTATGTTTTCTCAGTAACGGGCGAATGAGCAGCATCCTGCAACTTGCCTGTTGGGGTAAGTTCAGGGAGGAGGAACATTACACAGTGGTAACCGAAGAGTGGGACACGAACGGCAAAACCAGGAGCTCCACCGAAGAACTGGTGCTGGATCAAACCGAATTCAACCGAATGTTGTACAAGTGCTCCACCAAAACACAGTTTGCCGGACCGGATACCCACGAGTTAATCATTGGCGTGCTGCGATACATATCCAATAACTTCCTGTCGGACTTTGAGCTAAATGATGAAGGGGAATTCTGGGAAACGGGCGATTCAGAATTGCTACAGAAAAACTTTATCCGCAACGGGTTTCTGATAGACAGCTTTGAAACCGGACTAAGTAACACGCCACGAAATCCCGGAGAAGATTTGGACAGTTTTATCCGGCGAATAGCATCACAAATTAACAGGAAAAGGGAAGAATAAAAGATGGGGAGGCTTGGAGACTTTGAGATGGGGTGACTGGGAGACCGTTTTGAACCGGTATGGAAATGCACCGCGACGCGGGAAAATAATATTTTTAACAATATTACCGGAAATGTGAATGAAAATTTGTAAGTTTGAGATTAATTTAGATGTAAATTCAATTAGTAAATGCAATTTTGACGGCAGGATAGTATAGATTATTTTTTCAGAGCCAGGGAGGAAGGACTCCCCCCTTTGCTCCGATGGAAAAAAATGACTATAATTGTTCTCCGTC
>SAAL01000136.1 GCA_009929445.1 Bacteroidia bacterium | reverse complement strand
CTAATTTTATATCTAATTGATTATCAACACATCTAATTTCGACACAAAGGATAAAAATCTTAGATTTTTATAAATTATGACTTTTCGGAGTGGACTCAACTATACAATTCAACAGTCATCACTACCTAATCCTGAACCCGCTTGTGAGGGACAGGGGGGCTTTCTGTTCTCTTCCATCAGCCACTCATATGCCGGTATTACCGATACTCCCGGCGGCAAATCAACCGGATAATTAGTATCATCAAATACTATCAGTGTTCCTTTAGGGATTTTGAATGTTTGCATCGCCTCTGCCAATCCACCTATTTCGCGATTTACATTTTCGGCATTCAATCCGTAAGTAACCTGTATAGCTTCCGTTATGTCTAAATTTTCTTTTACAAGGAAATCACATTCGTATTTTTCTGAAAAATAATAGATTTCGCAACCCCGCCTCTGCAGCTCGATGAATACGGCATTTTCCAGTAGCCGGCCTTTATTATCCGAAAACCGAAATCCCAACCGGTTGGGTATTGCATTATCAACAGCGTAAACTTTGCGGGAGTTCATGATTTGCTTTTTGACCGAATAATCGAATTTTTTCAAATAACAGAACAGGTAGCTTGCTTCAAAATACTGCAAATAGTTTTTCACCGAACTGAGGCTTTTCAGACCCGAAATAGTTTGTAAAGTGGCGTACGAGAATAATTTACCGGTATTGGATGCCAGGTAAAGCGCTATCTGCCTTACTTCTTCTACATTGCTGAGTTTATAACGCACCACTATATCGCGGTAGAGTATATCCTGAAACAATGCATGAGCAATTTCCGGATCTTTTTCTTTTACCACAAGTGGAAACCCCCCGATTTCAAGATAGGAGTTCAAATCATTCAGCAGCAGGGAGCGTTGTTTTACAGACAACCGGTCAGGCTCATATGTCTTACCTTCCATACGCAAGTATTCCGGAAATGAAAATGGAAATAACTCCAGCACTTTGTTCCGACCCGTAAGCGACGAGGATATTTCGGAGCTGAGCAAAGTGGCGTTGGAGCCGGTTACAAATACTTTGCGACCTTGTTCGTACATGCGGTTGACGAATTTTTCCCAGCCCGGCACTTCCTGTATTTCGTCAAAGAAAAAAACCGGTTCACTTCGATACATTTCCAAATGAAGCGTATATATATCGTTGAGCAATGCAGGATAACAGGTTATTCGCTCATCATCGAAATTGCAGTAACAAAATTCGCTTTCGCTCAAACCCATTGCCTCCTTAATCAAAAACATCAGCGATGATTTCCCGCAACGCCGTACTCCGGTTATAACTACTACCTGAGCGGTATGTAAATAATTGTCCAGTGGCAGCGAACGCTGAATTAAGCCGGTTTTGTGTTGAAACGCCTCTTTCTGGTCGATCAATATTTCCTGTAAGTGTCTTTTGTCCATCTTTTGACTTATATTTCGCGACAAAGATAACAATTTATTCTTTCAAAAAGAACAATATACGTCATTTTTATTCTTTCACAACGAACAATTTCTCTCTACATCTACCTGTTAATTGAACTTTCGCATGTTCATATTAGTTTATATATCAAAAGATTAAGAATAAATAATATCTGACAGTCACATAGATATACATTTTTTCAGGAACAGTCTACAATTTTATCTGTTTTTCTTCGCATGTCGTTGAAACTGCCCGTCCGGAAACCGGTCGTCGAGATGCGACCTGAAGATCAAACTTTTCTTCTTCGACGAATGAGAAAAAACGTTTCTTTTTTTTTGATTCAATTTATAGAAGCATTCGGCCTTCTGATGGCATCAGAGAAACGTCTTTTCTTTGGGGGGGCTTATTCTTCATTCTTAAAATTCTTTGCTAATCTTTCCTTATCACTTCCCGGATCACTTCCACAACCCTGATTGCATCTTCTTCGCTAACGTGTGGTCCGGAGGGGAGGCAGAGTCCGCGGTTGAAGAGGTGCTCGCTGGTACCGTCGCCGTAGAAGGGTGCCTGCTCAAATACCGGCTGGAGGTGGAGCGGTTTCCAGAGCGGACGCGATTCGATATTTTCCGCATCGAGGGCTTTGCTTATTTTGTATGGTGTGTGTCCGTTGAGCGGAGTGTCGAGCGTGATGCAGGTGAGCCAGTGGTTGGAGTTGTAGTCGTCGTTGGGTTCCTGATGCACACTGATGCCTTTTACGTTGCGAAACAATTCGCGGTACAGGGCATTTATGCTTCGGCGGTGTGCTATGTGATCGTCGAGGACGAACATCTGTCCGCGGCCTATACCGGCCGAAACGTTACTCATGCGGTAGTTGTATCCTATCTCGGAGTGCTGGTAGTGAGGTGCCTGGTCACGTGCCTGCGTGGCATAGAAAAGTGTTTTATGTGCCGCTTCCCGGCTTTTACATATAAGGGCTCCCCCACCCGATGTGGTGATCATCTTGTTGCCGTTGAACGACAGGCAGGCAAAAGTTCCGAAAGTGCCGCAGTGCTGACTTTTGTAAATGGAGCCGAGGGCTTCGGCAGCATCTTCGAGTACCGGGATGTCATACTCCTCAGCGATGGCCAGGATGGCATCCATATTGGCTGGCATGCCGTAGAGGTGTACGGGGATGATGGCTTTCGGTTTACGACCTGTAACGGCAATGCGGTCGGCAATGGCACGGCGGAGGTGTTCGGGCGACATGTTCCACGTATCGGGTTCGCTGTCCACAAATACCGGGCTGGCTCCGAGGTAGGTGATCGGATTGGCCGAAGCCACGAATGTAAAACTCTGACAGATCACCTCATCACCGTGTTCTACACCGAGCTGGATAAGCGCCAGGTGAATGGCTGCCGTACCGCTGCTCAGCGCCACGATGTGTGTGTCCGAATCAAAATAGGCTTCGAGGTCTTTCTCGAAACCGGTAACGTTAGGTCCCAGCGGAGCCACCCAGTTGGTTTCAAAAGCTTCGCGGATAAATTCTCTTTCACGCCCGCCCATTTTGGCCAGCGATAACCAGATTTTCTTGTTCATGTAGTTTATTTAAAAAGTATTACAGTTAAATTTTTCTGCTGCCGAACTTGCCGGAGGATGTCATTGATGTTTGAAAAATCAACAGTAAGGTTTTATATTTATTTGGGGTAAGTTTTTTTTGTATTTTCGTTTACTCAGATAAAAAAACACGTTATCGAACAACTTGTCCGTCTCCCGATAGCAATTGGAACGAAAATTGTTTCGTATGGCAGCAAATTTTACTATGGGGAGCAGTACAAGCTGTGAAACTTCAGTTGACGTCAGCAAGGCTTTTTTCGGGTTACAACCACAAAGATAGCCTGTTTTTTATTTTTTTTTATGGTTATAACCCTTAAAATATTTTATCGGTAGCAAACTTTTATCACTCGTCAGTCAGAGCCCGGATTTATGTTCAAAAACTCTTCGTCTTAATTCATTGGTTACACCCGTATAAAGGACTATATTGTTTCCCGTAGTGAGAATATAAACATAGTAGAGGTGTAATTTCATATTTGTATTTTTGTTCCCTCACTCCGCTGCGTTCCGTTCTGCTTGCCTGCCTCTGGTAGGGTTAGGGGCAAGTCTGTGCCGTCAACCACAACAACCCGAATACAGGGCTGATGACGATAAACCCAATCAGCGAAAGGGTGAAGTCGAGGGGGCGTTTGAAGTAGTTTTTGTACACTCTTATTGTGTGTTACCTATTTAATACACTGATAATTAATCTTTTTACCACTTCACTTTCATCGGTTCGACTATTTGCTATATAAAGTGTCAGCATAGCCAATGTATCATTATTTATGATTGAAACACCATCAGCATTGTATAATATTTTATTTTTATTCAGGAAATAAAGAAAGCAGGCAGCAGCAATTCGTTTGTTCCCATCAACAAAAGAGTGATTTTTTGTAATAAAATAAAGTAGATTAGCAGCTTTTTCTTCAATACTTGGATATAAATCTTTACCGTTAAAACATTGTTTGATTTGGTTGATAGAACTCAGAAAACTATTGTCTTTGGGTTTGGCAAACAGCTTTGAGTCAAACTCATCATGCATATGTCGGATTAAATTCATATATTCTTCGAAATCAGGATAAACAGATTCTCTTATCGTGTATCCTTTTTTATCCAACGTTTCGTGATCATAGTCATCAAGCAGGCTGAGTCCTTTGGCAAATTGCCGGAAAATGGTCTGTTCATGAACCTTATCGGCATCCTCCAAAGCTCTGCCAACAATGCGTAAACCTGTTTTTATTATTTCTACCTCTTGCTGTTTCTGTGCCAGTCTCTTTTCATTAATGGCATAACCTTCTATTAAATAATCCTTTAATCGTTGCGTAGCCCATTGACGAAATAGTACTCCACGTTTTGAATTTACACGGTAACCTACCGAAATGATTACATCTAAGTTGTAAAAATCAAGCTCATGTGTTTGTGTTTTACCCGGAATAGCACCGTGTTGAGTGGTCTGTGCAAATTTTGCACAGACCACCTTCTTATCCAATTCCTGCTCTTTAAAAATGTTGGAAATATGTCGGGTTATGACAGATCTGTCACGCTCGAAAAGTTCTGCAATTTGGTCTTTCTTAAGCCAAACGGTGTCTTTATCCAAACGTACAATTATTTCGGTCTGATTTTCCGCAATTCTAAATATCTCAATCTTGTTATCCAACTCTTTTGCCTGTCTACTTTTGTTATTATTTATCTCAATTATCCCGGGATCGAAGTCACTTTACTTCATCTCCCTGTACTTATGCCGGTGATGATGCCGGGTTTATTGTTAACACCAAACTTATATTATTCTCAATCACATTCAGCAGCTGAGGTATTTCATCCAGTGAAGTGGAACGTACAAATTTACCTATTTTAGTCAATCGCTGTACATCAGGTAGAAGATTTCCTTCAGCATCCCGTTCATCGGTCATAGTTTTGAATTTAATCACCCTGAATATCCGTTCATCCTTCCCCGGACGCTCCTGTGTAAAGAATGCTCCCGCTCACTTATTGGGCACAGCCAGCAGCAGCCACAGCAGCAGAAATACCGGACTGATGATCAGGAAACCGATTCCGGCTAAAAGCAGATCAATAATTCGTTTTATATAGTTCTTATACATTTTTTTTTAATTTGTCACTTCGATACTTCGACAGCACTTCGATACACTCAGTAACCTGCTCAGTAACCTGCTCAGTAACCTGCTCAGTGACCGTGGCTTCGATTGCTCTGCACTCAGCCACCGACAGTCTTTGCGGGTGTCTGAGTTTATCGAAGACACGTCTTATATTTATAGTATCAACTTCCAGAAATTCTTACTTGTGCCACACGATACCTCGCTACCGCGCTATTTTATTGTGGTGGTTATAAAAAAACAAGTCTCAAATTAAAACAATATTTTTTTCCTCACTCCACTGCGTTTCGTTCTGGTTGCCTCTTAGTTCCCTCCTTACAGCAGGGATGACAGTAGCTCCTTAGATCCCTCGCTTCGCTTCGGGATGACAGTCGTTCCGCTTAGTCAAATACCGTCGCTTTATCCATTCTGCATTCATTCACTTCCTACCGGCGACGGTGCGAAAATCTCCGTACCCCCGTCGTGCAAAAATCTACATTATACACTACAATCGTATCGACGGGTAATTGATAATGAATGACCTTGTCATTCCGAACGCAGTGAGGAATCTAATTTGATCCCTCCATACAGTCTGCCTGCCTTTTTGTTCCCCTCACTCCTCTGCGTTCCGTTCGGGATGACAGTCGTTCCGCTTAGTCAAATACCGTCGCCCTATCCTTTCAGTTCACGTCCAGTTCCTACCGGCGACGGTGCGAAACTCTCCGTACCCCGTCGTGCAAAAATCTACATTATACACTACAATCGTATCGACGGGTAATTGATAATGAATGACCCTGTCATTCCGAACGCAGTGAGGAATCTAATTATACTTCCAGTTCCTTCCATTCGGGATTCATTGCTTCAATTAGTTTTATCTTTTTTTCTCTTGAATAACCTTTTATTTGTTTTTCGCGTGCAATTGCTAATTCTACATAATCAAATATATCAAAATAAACCAATTTATGCACATGATATTTTTTTGTAAAACCTTCATTAAGTCCGGATTTATGTTCAAAAACTCTTCGTTTTAAGTCATTTGTCACACCCGTATAAAGGACTGTATTGTTTCTCGTAGTAAGAATATAGACATAGTAAAGGTGCAATTTCATATTCATTTTTTTTGTTCCCTTTTTCAGACGGGTAGCTGCCTCTTAGATCCCTCCTTACAGCAGGGATGACAGTAGCTCCTTAGATCCCTCGCTTCGCTTCGGGATGACAGCCGTTCCGGTATAGTCAATCCCGCTGCCCTGACTTTTTCACTCAACCATTCTCTGTGTGGCAGCGGTGCGGGAAGTTTTTTGTCCCCGTCGTGCAAAAATCTACATTATACACTACAATCCGTATCGACGGGTAATGATAAAAAAAGTGACCCTGTCATTCCGAACGCAGTGAGGAATCTAATTCGTTCCCTGATTTACAGTCTGCCTGCCTTTTTTTTCCCTCACTCCTCTGCGTTCCGTTCGGGATGACAGTCGTTCCGCTTTGTCAAATACCGTCGCCCTATCCATTCTACATTCATCCACTTCCTACCGGCG
>SAAL01000042.1 GCA_009929445.1 Bacteroidia bacterium | reverse complement strand
CGCTATCTTAACCATCAATGACAGAGCTACCGGATTCGGAAAACTTCGTAAATTAGATGGAAAAGATGCTCAGCAACTTGCAACGGCTACCATTGATTGCTTAATGGATTGGAAACCATTCCTAAAAACAATCACATCTGACAACGGAAAAGAGTTTGCCGATCATCAGTTGATAGCCAAACAATTAAATATCGATTTCTTCTTTGCTAAGCCATATGCAAGCTGGCAAAGAGGTTCGAACGAAAATTATAATCGCCTCGTCAGGCAATATATACCGAAAAAGGTGGATTTTGACTGTATTCCTACAGATTATATTAATTTTGTGGAATATCAACTCAATAATCGACCGAGAAAAAGATTCAAGTACGAATCGCCAGTTTTTATGTTTAATCAATCAAGTTGCATTTACAACTTGAATGTTGCGATTGACAATTAATTGATTTACAATTTTTAAAAAAAATCAGTTTTCAGGTTTGTCTTCTTCCTGATATTTCAGAAGAGGCAGTCCGATATGATATCTGGCCGACAAAACACGTATGAGAATAACCGAAACGAGGCTAACTGACTGAGTGGCAAAAGGACTGAAATTCATCCTAATGCAGGCAAAGTAAATGAGGCCACCAATGATACACGCCATGGCGTAAATATCTTTTCGGAGAATAAGCGGCACCTGATTGATCAGCACATCTCTGATAATTCCGCCTACAGACCCTGTAATCATTCCCATTGCTACTGCCACCCATGCAGGAAAGCCGTGTTCTATTGTTTTGTCGATTCCCACAACTACGAAAAGCCCCAATCCGATAGCGTCAAACATGAATATGGTGTAATTGAGCCTTACAACCCATTTACCGAAAACGATAACAAATAAAAGCGCGATACCTGTCACGATGAGATAAGAAGGCTGAATCATCCAGAAAGGTGTGATTCCGAGCAGCAAATCGCGTGTGGTACCGCCGCCAATTGCCGTAACCAAACCAACTACATAAGCTCCAAACCAGTCGAATCGTTTGGAGGCAGCCATCCGAATTCCACTGATTGCAAATGCGAATGTGCCCAGATAATCAATAATATTGATGTAATTCAATTCCATTGTCAGATATTCAGGTGTTCGGATGTTCGGGTGTTCGGTTTATTTAATTTCAACAAGCTGAAGTTTTTCTCTTTCAGCACTTTTCAAAACAAAAAACGTATCAAAAATCAAATTTGATACGCTTTTTTTTCAGTCATTATTTTTTGACTTTTTATTTTTTAGCCGGTTGTGCTTCGGGAGCAGGTTTTTCGGCCTGCGCGGGCTGAGCCTGAGGCACTTCACCGAAATTAGGAACTGCTGTACCTTGTTGCATCTGCTTGTTAATATCGGCTGATTGCTCTTTAATGGCCGAATCGTTCGTATTTTCGGAAGCCATATTCGATTTTACACCTACTGCCAGTATTGAAAGAACGATAATAAAAGCTGCCAGTCCCCAGGTTGCTTTTTCAAGAAAATCGGTGGTTTTACGCACTCCCATTATCTGATTGGATGATTGAAAGCCTGCTGCCAAACCGCCGCCTTTTGAATTCTGAACGAGTACTACAAGGGTAAGCAATAATGCGGCAATAATAATGAGAATAATTAATGTAATATACATATCTGTGTCTGTTTATTGTTGATTTTGTATTATTTTTTTCAAAAATCGAATTTGGTCTGCAAAGTAAATACTTTTTTTTGGATTAATCAAATTTAATTCCTCTAAAATTTTAACAGCTTCTGCGTATTTTTTTTCGCGGATAAGTTGTTTGGCTTGTTTTTCTTTTTCTTCAAATACTTCACTTTGATTTGGCTCTGCTTTTTGTTCTTCACTTTCGGGCCGGGTTGGTATGTCACCGTGAGTCTGTGCAGTAGTGGTTTTTAGCGTTTCGCGGGCAGCTTTCAGCTTTTCGGCGAGCGTCTGCAGTGACATGCGGCTATTTTCTCTTTTCGTGTCGAGCCGGCCTATCATGTCAAAATAACTTCCGGCACTATCACTTCTCAGCACCGAAGGTTCGGGGACTGCTGATTCATCGGGATGAATGTAAAAGTACAGATTACGTCTATCGGCAGCATAAAGTGCCGTTTTTTTCAGTTCCTGCCCGAAATAAACACTTCCTGTCTTGTGGAGTGAGTTCAGGTAAAGCCATTTGGATAGTTTAAAATACGGATATTTATCGGCTAGTTTTTTCAGTTCTTCGGGCTGACAATCTTTGAGCGTTTCGGGCTGCCGGATGTAATGTATGAAATCATCGTAAGTCATTTCTATTTCAGGTAGATTTATGAACAAAGTTCAAAGATACAGGGTAATGGAGAGGGTTTCAGGCTTGTAATCAAGCAAAAAAACACCTTATTTCAACCAACAATCCAAAACATTACCATTTTGCCACCGTGTCGTTGTAAATTTTATCTACGATTTCTTTCACCAGAATATCAATGAGTTCGGGTTCCACATCGCTCAGCAGGCGGTTACTGTCAAATATCTGAGATGCTATATAGCGGGAATCATTGAAACTGTTTTCGGGATTTTTGGAATCGACAAAACGGACATTAATCGTGAGTGTAAGTTTCGTTTCCGAAGCATAGGAATCGGCACTGATGGCCATGGCTGCAAGCTGATAACCAACTATTTCGCCTTCCAGGTGCATATTCCCGTTTTGTTTCAGAACCTGAAGACGTGTTTGCCGGGTGAATTTATCCCTCAGTGTTTCAGCAAATATTTGTGAAAGTGTCGGATTCACCAGCTCGGCATTGTTGGGAAAATCGGCAATGGAAATGCTTGAGTATTTTGAGTAGTCGATGGCTCCGGCATTGAAACTGTATTTTACCGAACATCCGGTCAGTATCATCACAAATACAAGTACATGAATACTGATAAATATCTTTTTCAATCTAATCATTCAGATTTAAATTTCAATTTCGTAATCTTTAATTTTTCTATACAGTGTCCGCTCTGATATTTTCAATTCGCGGGCTACAATTTTACGTTTGCCTTTGTGTTTCTCGAGTGATTTTCTGATCAGTTCGCGTTCCATATCTTCCAGTGATACCTTTTCGTCTTCTTCCTTATAATCCTCTATTTCCTGAATAGGCTCCACGTCGTCCACATCGTTGAATTTCACTGATTTTTCGGTCGGGTGATTCATCTGATTCACATAATTATCTCCCTGCAGAATAGTTGGAGAGTAGCTCACATCTGTTTGTATCTGTGCTGAGCTGAGTTCATTCACTACCTTTTTCAGGTCCGAAATATCTTTTTTCATATCAAAAAGAACCTGATAAAGTATCTCGCGTTCGTTGTTGAATGTTTTGTTCTCAGATTTTGAGCCGCCAATGATTGCCGGTAATTTTTCGGTATTTTCATTGGGCAGATACATGCGCAGGGTTGAAGCGTTTATCTCCCTTTGCTGTTCGATGACCGAAATCTGTTCAGTTATGTTTTTCAACTGACGTACGTTGCCGTTCCAGTAGTAGTTCATCAATATTTGTCGGGCATCTTCACTCAACCGCACGGGAGGCATGCTGTATTTTTCGGCAAAATCGGCTGCAAATTTCCTGAACAGCAGCGGAATATCCTCTCTCCTTTCCCTCAGCGGAGGAATGAAAATAGGCACGGTGTTGAGCCGGTAGAAAAGATCTTCGCGAAATCTGCCGTCGCGGATAGCCTGCATGATGTTTATATTGGTAGCAGCCACCACTCTCACGTCGGTTTTCTGAGTTTTGGACGAACCCACCTTAATAAATTCACCCGCTTCAAGCACACGCAACAGCCTCACCTGTGTGGACAGCGGCAGTTCACCCACTTCATCCAGAAAAATTGTTCCACCGTCGGCAACTTCGAAGTAACCTTTACGATCGGCTGTGGCACCGGTGAACGAGCCTTTTTCGTGACCGAAAAGTTCGGAGTCAATGGTTCCTTCAGGGATAGCTCCACAGTTCACGGCTATATAGGCTCCGTGTTTACGGTGACTGTAATTGTGAATAATCTGAGGGAAATTCTCCTTTCCTACTCCGCTTTCACCCGTTATTAACACAGAAAGATCTGTTGGAGCCACCTGAACCGCAATATCAATGGCCCGATTCAGAATTTCGGAGTTACCTATAATTCCAAATCTTTGTTTCACAGTATGTAATTCCGAATGATTCATTTATATATTTCAAATGTGTAAAAAAACTAACAAAATTGCCGAATTAATAACTGACAAAATTACAAAAGTTTTTAATAAGTAAGAATTATTATTGGTTAAAAAAGGTTTTAATCATTTTTTCGGCACATTGCCGAAGAGCTGAATCGGGTATATGACAACTCTGTATTTTTTACACAAACACATCAGATAAGCAGAATGCTGAAAAAATATATTTCCTGAAACAGAAAATGCAGATACTGAGGCATAAAAAACCGTTAATGGCCAAATTTATATATCTTTATGTAATTTTTTTTCTGATTTATCGATAAAAAACATGAAAAACATGTACATTTTGTCAAAAATGTTATTACTTTTACGACCAAAACTTTTATAACAAATAACCATGAAAATAGGTATTCCAAAAGAAATCAAAAACAATGAAAACAGAGTTTCACTGACTCCCTCGGGGGCACATACTCTCACCGTAAACGGACATGAAGTCTTCGTACAAACCAACGCCGGCATGAATAGCGGATTCACCGATGAGCAATACCTGAAAGCCGGTGCTCAGATTTTACCGGACGCAAAAAGTGTATTTGATATTGCAGAAATGATTATGAAGGTAAAAGAGCCTATTGAAAGCGAATACGAACTCATTAAGCCCAATCAGCTGGTATTCACATACTTTCACTTCGCTTCTGATGAAACGCTTACCCGCGCCATGATTAAGAGTAAGGCAGTTTGTCTGGCTTACGAAACGGTTGAACTCAACAATACGCTTCCGCTTTTGCTACCCATGTCGGAAGTGGCCGGAAGAATGGCTACTCAGCAGGGTGCCAAATACCTCGAAAAGCCGCAGGGCGGAAAAGGAATACTGCTGGGCGGAGTTCCCGGCGTAAAACCGGCCAACGTACTGGTTATCGGTGGCGGTGTGGTAGGCCAGCAGGCAGCACTGATGGCTGCCGGTATGAACGCCAACGTCACGATATTCGATGTTTCGCTGCCCCGCATGCGCTACCTGAGCGAAATAATGCCTAAAAATGTGGATACGCTTATGTCAAGCAAATACAACATCGAAGCGCTGCTGCCTGCAGCCGACCTGATTATCGGAGCCGTATTGATACCGGGCGCCAAAGCTCCCCACGTAATAACCAGAGAAATGCTCAACCTGATGCAGCCGGGCTCGGTACTCGTTGATGTTGCCATCGATCAGGGCGGATGCTTTGAAACTTCGCACCCCACATCACACGCGGACCCGATTTACAAAGTAAACGATGTGGTGCATTATTGTGTGGCCAATATCCCCGGAGCGGTTCCGTTCACTTCTACCCTTGCACTCACCAACGCTACGCTGCCTTACGCGGTGATGCTTGCCAATATGGGTTGGGAAAAAGCCTGTGCAAAATACCCCGATCTGAGGCTTGGATTAAATATAGTTGACGGAAAAGTGGTTTACAAAGCTGTAGCTGACACATTCGGTTTGCCTTTCGAAGAGTTGATACTGCAATAAATAGTTGTATCAATACTGGAATACTGCCGTGCAAAAACCACATTTTGCACGGCAGTTTGTATTTTAAAAGAAACACAGAAAACGCGTGCCATATAAATCGTCATTACAACTGTCTTTTATTTCAATTCACAAACATAACTATTTCAATAAATTTTTCGAAAAAAAATTTTTTATCGTCTGTAATAATTATACATTTGTATTATATTTCGAAAAAAATAATACAAAATGAACTCACACGATTCGAAAAGTATTATCCGTGAAATAACTCCCCTTTCGGATAAGGATTGTTTTTACCTGGCCGACAGAATAAAAACCGAATTCACCTATCCGCTGCATTCACACTCGGAGTACGAACTGAATTTCATAGAAAATGCTGCGGGCGTGAGGCGGATTATCGGCGACTCGATCGAAGTGATCGGTGATTACGACCTGACACTTGTTACCGAGGAAAAGCTGGAACACGTGTGGGAACAACACAATTGCACTTCGAAAAATATACGCGAAATCACCATTCAGTTCTCACCCGATTTATTCATGGGTAATTTCCTGAACAAAAATCAGTTCAGCAGTATCCGGAAGATGTTTGACGCGGCCAAGCAAGGCATCAGTTTCCCCATGGAAGCCATCATGAAAGTGTATTCAAAACTCGACTCACTTTCGTCCGAAAAAGAAGGATTCTACTCAGTCATCAAACTGCTCACAATATTATATGAGCTATCGCTCTGCGACAACATCAAAATACTTTCCAGTTCGTCATTTGTTAATATCGACAACAACTCCGACAGCCGGCGGATATTAAAAATTTACGAATACATCAACACCCGCTACAAAGATCCGATCCGGCTCGAAGAGCTGGCCGATGTGGTAGGCATGTCGCCGGTTTCATTCAGCCGTTTCTTCAAACTGCGTTCAGGCAAAACTATCTCGGCGTACATTATCGACATCCGCCTCGGTCACGCAACGCGCCTGCTGGTGGATACCACCAATTCTATTGCTGAAATTTGCTATGAATGCGGATTCAATAATCTATCCAACTTCAACCGGATTTTCAGAAAGAAAAAAGAATGTTCGCCGAAAGAGTTTCGGGAGAATTACCGGAAGAAAAAAATCATTATCTGATTTTCATGTCAAATTAGTATTATTATTTTTTGAAATATTCAACTGTAAAATTTGATTTTCATGCATTTTTAACCTGTTTTTAAACCTCAATATTCCTGTAAAAAAAAATCAAATCATATAACCCTGTTTCTGCAGAAAACCTGTGGATACATTAAAATGCTTCGTAAGGCAGATAGCAATACCTGATAAACCTTCTTTAGGCAACTGTTTTTAATAATAACCGATTCGTGAAACAACAGTTTTATCTACTACTCCGTTCACTTTTACTATTTAATACAAAATTGACTTTTTTTTAACCATTTCGTCATTCTTCAAAATCGTAGTCTGATGCAAAAAAAATATCACCCGGAGACAAAATGCATATATTTCATTTTTCTGAATGTACACCGGCTCATCTTCAGGAATACAAGTAAATGATAATCAATAAATTAAATTCTATCAAACTTTAAGCATTTTTACATTAACTTAAAAAATTACCTTATGGATTTACCCTGAATTAAACGGCAGAATTACTGCACTAAAACCGGATTAGACAAAATAGTATCAATAAATGATAAGATTATACTTGAAATACAAATTTGGATAATCTAATTTTGTCAACAGAAATTAACTTTAATAATTCAATAACACGAAAAAGACAAATTTATGAAGAACATTTTAATGTTATTTTTGGCTCTCATAATGAGCTTTTCTGTTATGGCACAACAACGTCGTGTTACCGGTGTTGTTACCGATCAAAAAGACGGATCTGCCATAATCGGAGCAAATGTGTTGGAAAAAGGAACCAGTAACGGAGCTGTAGCCGATGTGAAAGGTAACTTTGCTATTAATGTAAGTTCCACCAATCCTACACTCGTAATAAGAAGTATAGGATACAAAACCGTGGAAATAAGCATTGGCAACCAGACCAGTGTAAGGGTAGCTCTGGAAGAAGAAACCTCCCAACTGGAAGAAGTAGTGGTGGTAGGTTATGGAACGATGAAAAAAAGCGATCTCTCGGGTGCTTCAGTATCTGTGAGCGAAGACAAAATCAAAGGTTCCATTATTACCAACTTAGACCAGGTATTTCAGGGGCGTGCAGCCGGTGTTACCTCGGTAATCACATCCGGAGCACCCGGTTCGTCGGTATCCATACGTGTGCGCGGACAATCCACCATCAATGCCAACGCCGAACCACTCTACGTTATCGACGGAGTGATCGTACAGGGCGGAGGCAACAGCGGAGCTTCATTCGGACTCGGAGATGCGCTTGGTAACGGAAGCACTTCAACTATCTCACCGCTGTCAACCATCAGCCCGTCAGATATTGTATCCATGGAAATTTTGAAAGATGCTTCTGCAACAGCCATTTATGGTGCACAGGGATCAAACGGAGTAGTACTGATAACCACCAAACGCGGTAAAGCCGGTGAAGCAAAATTCACCTACGAAGGTATGGTAGGCTGGCAACGCCAGGCATCACGGCTGGATATGATGAATCTGAGAGAATTTGCCGATTTCAGCAATTCTGTTTCAGCCGAAAGCAATTCACAGGATTCCCGCCCTGAATTTATGGATCCTACCCTGCTCGGTGTAGGAACAAACTGGCAGGATGCCATCTTCCAGATTGCCCCGATGAATCAGCATCAACTTTCGGCACAAGGTGGAACTGAAACTGTAAGATATTATGTTTCAGGATCATACCTCAACCAACAAGGTACAATCATTGGCACCAAATTTAACCGTTATTCCTTCAGAAGTAACCTGGATGCCCAACTGAAAAAATGGTTGAAACTCGGATTGAATGCCATGTATTCGAATACAAACGAGAGAATCGGACTGGCAGACAGCGATGAGGGAATTGTAAAATACTCACTTATGACTCCGCCGGATATCCCTATTTATAATCTGGACGGCACCTATGCAAGCGTAATACGTGAAGGTTATACCCGTATCAATCCGATTGCTATGGCTTTGGACGAAGACATCCTGCTCGGAAGAAAAAAACTGGCCGGAAGTATCTTTGCTGAAATAAATCCTTACAAAACCACTCGTGTGGCATACCGAACTCGGTTACGACATTGGTTCGTCAAGAGGCGAACGATTTGAACCAGCTGTTAGGTATGGTAACTGGAGCCGCGACAAAAACATGAGTTCCATTCAGAAAAACGATAACACATTCTATCAGTTTAAGAACTACCTGACCTATACCGGAAAAATAGGTGACATGCACAATTACACTGCCATGCTTGGCCAGGAACTCTGGGAATCAAGCTGGGAATATCAGAGCATTTCGTCCACCGGATTACCATCAAACGACATTCACAATCCAAGCCTGGGATCAGATCCGAAAATCAGTGCCGGATTCGGAAGTGCTGCCATGGCCTCATTCTTTGGTCGTGCCACCTATAATTATGGCGACAAATACATGGGTACATATACATACAGGTACGACGGATCATCCAACTTCGGACCCAAAAACCGCTGGGCAGGATTTCACTCGGCTGCAGCATCCTGGAGATTCAGCAACGAGAAATTCTTCCAGTCGTTACTACCAGTTATAAACAATGGTAAAATCCGTGTAGGCTGGGGACAAACCGGTAACTCCAATATCGGCGGATACATGTGGGGTGCAGCCATTTCGAGAATGCCTTCGGGACTCGGACTTGGTTACCGACAGAGCAACCTTGCCAATCCGTATATCAAATGGGAAACCCAGGAACAATGGAATCTGGGCGTCGATCTAAACTTCCTGAACGATAGGATTGCACTTGTGGTTGATTTGTACGACAAGACTTCAAGCGATATGTTGATGCCGCTTCAGTTGCCATCCTATATGGGAACACGTGGTAATGGTTCGTCAGCCCTTGCATCACCCAAAGGAAACTACGGTACCATCAATAATAAAGGACTTGAATTTACCATCAATTCACGCAACCTGAAAGGGATATTTGAATGGGATACTGAATTCCAGATGTCTTTCAATAAAAACAAACTGGTAGCACTCGACGGAACAGATGCTGTGCAAATAGAAGGTTACGGACAGTGGAGCGATGTGGTGACATTGTCTAAAATAGGTGAACCGCTATATAGTTTCTACGGATATGCAGCAGACGGTGTGTACAAAGACCTGGATGACCTGCAAAGTTCCCCTCAGGCCGAAAAATATCCTGCAAACGGCGTTTTCAACCGCTGGAATACAACCTGGGTAGGCGACCTGAAATTCAAGGATGTAAGCGGACCCGATGGAAATCCGGATGGAAAGATTGATACTTACGACCGTGTAAATATCGGTTCACCCATGCCAAAATTCACCTACGGTTTTAATAATACTTTCCGGTATAAAAACATGGATTTAACCATATTTATCAACGGAACCTACGGGAATAAAATATTCAACTACATGGCTATGGAACTTTCGGGAATGACCAGTATCTGGAACAATCAGCTCAGAGTGGTAACCGATAGAGCCCACATGGAACCCATTGACCCCAATAAGGTATATCCGATTACCGATTCAGGCAACAACACTATCTGGAACTGGTTTGATGATATTACAAACGTGCGGGTAACCAACCCGGACACTAAAGTGCCACGCGCCATGTACAACGACCCGAACGACAACAACCGCATCAGCGACCGCTACATTGAAGACGGCTCCTATCTTCGCGTAAAAAACATCACTTTCGGATACAACCTGCCGAAAAATGTGATTAAAAAAATGTCGCTGGAAAACATACGCGTATATGCCAACATCCAAAACCTGCTAACATTCAGCAAATACAGCGGTTACGATCCTGAAGTCGGTGCAAGCACTGCCAGCTCTTACGTTTACGGATTAGACAACGGTCGATATCCATCACCTCAAATTTATTCCTTTGGAATTAATCTTTCATTCTAAACTATAATATAACACGAATATGAAAAGATTTAAACTAATAAAAAGCCTTGCTTTAGTACTTCTCATTACGGTTGGCGTTTCATCCTGTGAGGATTTTCTGAACCGCCCTACCGTTGACAATTACACGCTGGATGGCTTTTATCAAACCGACGCACAATGTTTTCAGGCTATAAATCCTGTTTACAATTCACCCTGGTACGATTTTCAACGCGGATTTTTCAAAATCGGTGAAGTATTGTCCGGCAACTACTACTGGGGATCCTCTCCATACCTTACATTTACAATCAACTCAACCGATGCCGACCTGGTTAACATGTCAGCTTCATTGTGGTCGGTAAATGCATATTGTAACGGAATCATCGAAAACATCAACCTGAAATCGGGACCGAATGTAACTACCGCCACCAAGAACACGGTGAAAGGAGAAGCACTGGTATGGAAAGCCATGGCTTACTTCTACCTGGTGCGCACATTCGGAGCTGTACCCATTGTTCACAACAATTCCGCCGAAATAGCTGCCGGAAACTACAACCAGGTATTCAAAGCCACCATCCCGAACGTGTATGATTACATCATCATGACGCTTGAAAAAGCAATAGAATGGCTCCCCGCACAAAATCAACCCGGAAGAATAGACAAATATTCAGCTTACGGACTGCTGGCAAAAGTATATCTAACAAAATCCGGCTACGGGATGAACGGTTCGCGCAACGCCGATGACCTGGCTAAAGCAGCTCAATACGCCAAAAAAGTAATCGACGAAAGCGGCAGAAGCCTGATGCCTGTATATTCTGACATATTCCGGCTTAAAAACAATTTCAGCCAGGAAAGCCTTCTCGCATGGCACTGGGTGGTATCCAATAACTGGACTTCGCAAAACACCCTGCAATCGGACCTTGGAATAAACGGAATTGACGAGTATGGAGCTACCTGGGGAGGATGGAACGGACCATCGGTTGACTTACAGGATGCTTTTGGCGAAAACGCACTGAGCCTGACCAGAAACAACATCGACGCACGCCGGAAAGCTACCATGATGATGTACGGCGATAAATACGACTATTTCTGGGTAGATAAAGGCGGACTGGACTATAACGAGTTTGCGATTAACAGAGCCGAATACGAAAGCGCTGTAGGAGCCAATGAGGTAAAACACATCGTAGGCAACAACAATGACCATGTTATTGGAATTGGAACAAGCATGGACCGTATGGCAACCAGCCTGAGTACTCACCTGCTCCGATTGGCCGATGTGTATCTGATATATGCCGAAGCCATGATAGGAAATAATGGCTCCACCTCCGATGCTTCGGCAGTGAAAGCCTTCAACGATGTACGCAGACGCTCTGTACAGGGTTACACACCCAAAACTTCGATTACCTGGCAGGATGTATGGAAAGAGCGCCGGCTGGAGTTAGCCTGCGAGGGCGACCGCTGGTACGACTACGTACGCTGGCATTATTATGAACCTGCAAAAGCCATTGCCGAACTCAAAGGACAGAGAAGAAATGCATACAACGGTCTTGGTACTTACTATAAAACAGGAATCCTTAATCCAAGCAATACGTACTATGACACAGGTGCATCAGCACCAAATGTTCAGGATAAGGATTTTCAGTTACCATTCCCGGATACCGACCTGACCATGAATCCTAATCTGCTGAAAGAACCGGTTGAATTTGATTTATCAACTTTAAGCTATTAATCACTAAGTAATTGAATGAAAATGAAACATAAAAATAAAATATCATCAATATTTCAGTCATTATCGGTTGCATTAGCTATCGTTACCGGATTCACATTCCAGTCGTGCAATGACAATCCGGATAAATATGAAATGACTGACGGAGTACCTGAAGTGCACTATGTACGTGTGCCCAATCCGGCTTCAGCAGATTCGCTGCTTGTTCAGGCATTTATGGACAATACAATCTGCCTGGTAGGTACAAATCTGAAAAGCATCAGCGAACTTTGGTTCAACGACCAGAAAGCCCTGCTCAACTCGAGCTTTATAACAGACAATACCCTGCTCGTAACCATCCCGAAAACAATTCCGGAAATTGTAACCAATAAAATCTACATGATCACTAAAGAAAAGGACACTGTGACCTATGATTTCGGCGTTCAGGTTCCGGAACCTTACGTGTCAAGTATTTCCTGTGAATATGCTAAAGACGGTGATGTAGTGACACTTTATGGTGATTATTTCATTAACGATGCCAATGTTCCTCTCACCATTTCCATGGCTGGAAACATTCCGGTAACCGAATTTATTTCGATCCAAAAAACGCAGGTAAAATTCAAGGTTCCTGCCGGATCGCAAAAAGGATATCTGACCGTAAAATCCATCTACGGAGTAGGTCGTTCGCACTTCCAGTTCCGGGATGACCGCGGAATGATACTTGATTGGGATGTATTGAATGCAAACGGCGGATGGCGCTCGGGTAAAATTAAAAATACAGAGCCTGAAGGTATCAGCGGAAATTATGTGTATTTTACAGGTGCACTGAAAGACGATTTGTCAGACTGGGCAGAAGATAATTTCTCATTCAATCTTTGGGGAGCAGCCAACGGTCGTCCGCAAGGTGATTTATTTGCTACAGCTCCGGCAGAGTCGGTTCTTAAATTTGAAATCAACGTAACACAACCCTGGGCATCTACGGCCATGCAAATCATCTTCACTCCCTGGGCCACCAGAGACACCAACGGGTACATAGCCGATGGAAAAACTCCGAGAGCACTCTGGAGACCCTGGCAGGGACTGGATAAAGGATATACTACTGACGGATGGCAAACTGTGGCTATTCCTATCACTGATTTCAAATACTTACATGATGGTGGTACAGCTGAAATGGCCGGACCCGGAAATTACGGTGGATTAACCATATTTGTTTATCATGGTGGAATTGCCGGTACTGCTTGTACTCCATACATTTGTTTGGACAATATACGCGTTGTCCTGCAGAATAACTCATTACTTTAAAAACAGAATAATATGCAAACAAAAAGAAATATATGGACAGCATGTCTGATGATGTGCCTGCTGATACTCACCGGATTTGGATTTAATTCTTGTGAAAAAGAAGAAATTGACACCAAAGTCGTTTTGAAATCTTTCGGTCCGTCGCCAGCCCTGCGCGGTGGTGAGTTAAGATTCATCGGAAACAATCTGGAAAGAGTCACATCGGTAATTCTGCCCGGACTGACACAGGGACAAACCGTGGAAGTAAGTGAAATCACCGTTGTGAACAAACGAGAAATAAAAATCGCTATACCTCAGAATGCCGGCGTGGGAAAAGTTACGCTGAAAACACCCGACGGAGATATCGTGACGCTGACACCAATCACCTATTCAGAACCAATTATCATAGAAAGTGTAACTCCGGCAACCATCAAACCGGGACAAAAACTGACTATCAACGGCGATTATCTGAATCTGATAAAGAGTGTTGTTTTCTTTGACGGAGTTGCTGTTGGCGACACAGCTTTCATTACTCAAACCAGAAAGAAAATAGAATTGAATGTACCTTTTGAAGCACAGACCGGAAAAATAATCCTTTCCAACGGAGCTGAAATTCCGATTGAAGTCTATTCAAAAGATCCGTTAAACATCGTATTGCCTACTTTCACTTCATTCTCACCGGCTACCATTAAACCGGGAGCCACTCTGACTATTACCGGAAAAGACCTCGACCTGGTAAGCATGGTGGAATTTGGCGGTGGAAAAATCATTCCTACTTTCACGTTGAGTGATAACGGAACGAAAATTACGATAACAGTACCTGAAGATGCTCAGGATGGTGTGGTGAAATTAATTGCCAAATCAGGAGTGTATGTAGAGGGAATGGGCGAACTGACCACGGTGATACCATCCAATCTGGCTGTTGCACCTGAAAAGATAAAGAATAAGGAAGCAATGACTATCACCGGTGCCAACCTGGATCTGGTTTCGGCAATCAAATTCGGCGATCTGGAAGCAGTGATTTCTGAAAAATCAGCTACCAAAATCATCCTTACCGTACCCGAAAAAGCTTCGGCCACAGTAGCCAGGCTATTTACTCTCTCTACAAAGACAGTTGACACACCCGCACTCACCTACGTTGTACCTGCAATTACATCGCTTAATCCGGCTGCTTTGATGGCCGGAACCGATGTAACCATCACGGGAACGAATCTCGATCTGGTAAAACAGGTAAAATTCACCGGATCTTCCAAAATTGTAGATGTAGTGCCTGCTTCGGCTACTTCGTTAGTAGTCGCTGTACCGACCGATGCCACTACGGGTGTAGTAACACTGATCACCCTGAACGAAACTGAAGTTGTTTCTGCCATGTCGCTGGATGTTTCGCCTGCCGATATTCCGGTTGTTACCGGCATGCCGGCTTCCATCAAACCGGGACAACTTCTGATTATTCAGGGCACGAAACTAAATCTGGTTGAAACTGTAATATTCGAAAAAGGAGTGAAAGCTACCAGTTTTGGTACCCGTTCGGCTACTGTACTGGAAGTATATGTTCCCGAGGAAGTTGCAAGAGGCGTAAACAACATGCAGCTGATTACTTTCAGCGGAAAAACAGTAATCGCTCCTATCACCATCAGCGGTGTGGATCCAATACTGCCCACCACCAAAATGATATATGACTTCAACCAGCGTACTTCAGACTGGCATGCAGTGGATTGGGATAACTGGGGCGGCTCTTATGATGCTGCACTTGGCAAAACCAACGGTTACATTACGTTGTTCTCCCGTCCGGGTTGGTGGGTATTGGGTTGTAATCACCCCGATCCTAACGGTGGATGGCCATCAGTTGACCCGACAAAATATGTTTTGAAAATTGACATGAAAGTTCCGAAACCGATTACCATTACCGGTGGATATGAATTTATCTTCAAAATTGGTGGAGAAAACGTTTCATCCCAGTTGATAGTTATCAATAACAAAATAGCTACTCCGGGCAACGAATGGGCAACACTGACCATTCCTATCAGCGGAATATTCTCAAATCCGACCAAAAACTCAGGTGACTTTGGAATAGTATTGAATTATTCCGATGCCGGAACTGACTTTGCCGGTCTGAGCTTCGACAATCTCCGGTATGATCTTAAATAATTAATTATCAAGTCTTTTTTAGTTATTTTTCTAATAATAAAGGGAGGTTATTCTCCGGAATAACTTCCCCTTTTTTATTTCCGGATTTGTTTTTCTTTGAACAAAAAAATCACGTTATTCATGAGCAGTTTACTCAAGAACACATTACTTCTTTTTATCCCGGTTATCATTTTCCTTTCCTGCAAACCTGATGATCCGGGCGATGTAACTGCACCTTCACTAATGTCATCGGTGCCGGCCGATAAAGCGGTGGATGTATCAATCAACACCGGTATAAGCATGCTTTTTACCGAAAAAATCGTTCTTTCCGCTAATCCGAAAATTTCACTTAACAATCAGGTGGTTCTGGCCTCAGTTTACGCACGTACACTTACCGTTTCAGCAACACTCGAACCAGCCACCAGTTACACCCTTAACATTCCGGATAAAACACTGAGCGATGTGGCCGGAAACTTTGTAAAATCGTTCAGCATAACCTTCCGGACTTCGAATGCCATTACGGCTGATGGAACCATTCTCGAAGCTGAAAATGCCTCATTGAGCAACGGCGCAGTAGTGGCTTCAGCTACAGCCGGATACTCCGGAACAGGATATGTAAACATGAATAACGGCAACATTACTTTCAATATGAATGCTGCCGAAGCAGGCTTCTACCGTATCACAGCCCGTTACTCAAGCGGATCTCCCAAAACTCAGGATTTACACGTGGATGGTCAGATGGCTGCCGGAATTTATTTTCCGCAATCCACACAATGGAAAGAACTGGAAATTGCAACCGTAAAACTTAAATCCGGAGCACACACCCTGTCATTAGTCAAAAACTGGGGTTACATTTCTCTTGACTTTCTCAGCATAAAATACGTGGGCAACACCACTTCTCCGTTCAACATAGATGCTAATCTGGTAACACCTCAGCCATCGGCTCAGGTTGTAAAAGTATATAACTTCCTGAAAGAGAATTTTGGAAAAAAAGTAATTTCGGGTGTCATTTCAGACAGCACGCGTAACACCAACGAAGCCCGGTGGGTGTACGAAAAGACCGGAAAATGGCCTGCTCTGGTTGGATACGATTTCATTGATCATACCTGGCTGAAACAAAACTGGATAAAATACGACGGGCCATTCATTCAGGGGAAAAGACATTGGGAAAACAACGGCCTGGTAACGCTTATGTGGCACTGGCGGGATCCGCTGACCAAATCGGGTGAATTTTACACGGATAAAACAAGTTTCGATGTAAGTCGGATTTCAAATCCCAATTCCAACGAATACAAAGCCATGATCGACGATATCGATACCATTGCCACGTATCTGAAGCAATTTCAAAAGGCCGGAATTCCGGTGATATGGCGACCGCTTCATGAGGCCGCCGGAGGCTGGTTCTGGTGGGGAGCCAAAGGACCCGAACCTTGTAAAACACTTTGGCGGCTCATGTTTGACAGGCTGGTAAATCACCACAAAATCAACAACCTGATATGGGTGTGGACCACCGATGTGGCAGCCACAGCAGCCGACTGGTATCCGGGCGACCAATATGTAGATGTTTTGGGAATGGACATATACCCGGGTGAAAATCAGCACGGTTCGCAGTACATTTCATTCAATAAAGTAAAAGAAATTTTCGGAGGCAAAAAACTCATTACACTCAGCGAATGCGGTTCGGTACCAGATCCGGCTTTGATGCTCGAATACAACGACATGTGGTCATGGTTTATGGTGTGGAGTGGCGACTATACCCGCTCCGACTTACACAACGGTGCAAACTGGTGGCAAAAATTCTTTACTTACGACTTTGTGATGACAAGGGATAAAATGCCCGATTTGAAATGATCAGCCTCGTACCCTGTAAGGGAAATTTGAAACATAAAAATCAAAAATCATGCTTTCATTAGTCGTTTTATGTTCATTTATTAAAACCTGACAATTACAATTATCTCAAAAAGCTGCCAGATTTTCTGTATTAAAATCAATAACCAATTGAAAACTGACTGACCATGAATTCAATAAAAAGTTCAATAACCCTTTTTTCAACCATTCTTTTTCTCTCAGTAGTGTCCTGCAGCCCGAAAACAGGAAGCGAATTTGTAAGCATTAAAAACAATCAGTTTATGCTCAATAATCAACCATATTACTTTGTGGGAACCAACTTTTGGTATGGAGCAATTCTTGGCTCAAAAGGTCAGGGCGGCGATCGCGAAAGGCTGATTCGTGAACTCGATTTCATGAATGCAAACGGCATCGACAACCTGCGCATACTGATTGGCGCCGATGGGGAAAATGGCGTACCTTCCAAAGTAGAACCCACGCTACAAACTGCTCCGGGCGTGTACAACGATACTATTTTCGACGGGCTCGATTTTCTGTTGGCCGAAATGGGCAAACGTGGCATGAAAGCCGTGCTGTATTTCACCAACTCATGGGAATGGTCGGGCGGTTACAGTCAGTACCTCAACTGGGCCGGAAAGGGCAAAAATCCAGTTCCTTCGGTGGACGGTTGGCCAGCCTATATGGATTATGTGAAGCAATACGCCACTTGCAACGAATGTCACGAAATGCTGAAAAAGCATATCGAAAAAGTGATTACACGCACAAATACTTACACCGGCAAAAAATACAGCGAAGATCCTGCTATTTTCTCGTGGCAGATTGGGAATGAGCCCCGCGCATTTTCCGACGAAAACAAAGCGCCTTTTGCTGCCTGGATTGCCGAAATAGCCGCTTATATCAAGTCGCTCGACAAAAACCATTTGGTTAGCCTGGGCTCCGAAGGTAAGCACGGCTGCGAACAAGATATAGCGCTTTTCGAAAAAATACACAGCGATCCGAACATCGATTATCTCACTTTCCATGTGTGGCCCAAAAACTGGAGCTGGATGGACAGAGACAATATGGAAGGAACGCTCCAAAATTCGATTGATAGCACTGCTAAATACATTGATTTGCATCTCGAAGTAGCCCGCAGACTGAAAAAACCTGCCGTAATGGAAGAGTTCGGTTTCCCGCGCGACAATCATTTGTACACACTGGATGCTCCAACCTCCTTGCGCGACGCGTACTACAAGGCTGTTTTTGAGAAAATTCTGAAAGCTTCGAAGGAAAAAGATGTGCTGGCAGGATGTAACTTCTGGGCATGGGGCGGTTTTGGCCGTCCGCAACACGAATTCTGGCAAAAAGGCGACGATTATGTGGGCGATCCTGCTCAGGAAGAACAGGGATTGAATGCAGTTTTCGATACCGATTCCACAATATCGCTTATAAAAAAATACAATTCACTGCTGCGCAATCGTCCCGTTCTGGCCGATATTCATGCTTTACCGCAAACTGTGGCGCTTTACGAACGCATGCTGAAATTAATGAATAAAGGCATAATGTTCGGACATCAGGACGACCCCGCATACGGACACAGCTGGTACGGCGAAAAAGACCGATCGGATGTGAAAGATATTACCGGACAATATCCTGCCGTAACGGGCTGGGAAATTGGTCACATCGAAATTGGCGCCGAATATAACCTCGACTCCATTTATTTCAGCGACATGAAACGCATGATTCGCGAAGTACACGAACGTGGCGGCATCAACACCATTAGCTGGCATGGCGACAACATTGCCACAGGAAAAACCGCATGGGATTGTGCTCAGGACACAGTAGTGCGGAGCATTCTGCCCGGAGGAATGCATCACGAAGGATTTATTGCTTACCTCGACAAAGTGGCCGACTTCTTTTTAGATTTAAAGGACAGCAAAGGCGAATTGATTCCCGTGATTTTCAGAATGTATCACGAACATACGGGCGGTTGGTTCTGGTGGGGAAACAAACAATGCACACCCGAAGAATACAACGAACTTTACCGAATGACAGTCCGCCATTTACGCGATAAACGTGGCGTACACAATATTCTGTACGGTTTTTCGCCTGCCGGCATCAGCACTGAAGCCGAATTCCTGAGCCGTTATCCGGGCGACGAATGGGTTGATATTATTGGTTTCGATACTTATTTTTATGCTCCTGAAAAAGAAGGATCTGCACAAAAATATACACAGGACATCAGAGCCGGTCTCGAAGTTGTCACCAATTACGCAAAAAAAACAGGCAAAATTCCTGTGCTGGCCGAAACCGGTCTCGAAGGCGTGGTAATCGATAACTATTTCAGCGAAATTCTCTATCCTGCCATTCAGGACTTCAAAATTAGTTATGTACTGCTTTGGCGAAATGCTTTCACTATGAAGCATCACCATTATGTACCTTATCCGGGTCATCCGGCAGCCGACGATTTTAAACTTTTTACCGAAAAAGAAAAAATATTGATGATAAACGATTTAAAATAAAGGCATTTACACTAAAACGACATTATTACAAACTATTAAAAATATCTCCGAAGCATTTTTGAAATAAAATCAGAAAAAAACAGGAGAAAAAATACAAGCATTATGGCAACATTCAAACAGGCTTTGGAAAATCTCAAAGCAAAACATGAGGAATTATTAAGCAGAAAGAACATTAAATCGGAGTCAGGAAACGGTATTTACGACCGTTACGAATATCCGGTACTTACCGCAGCCCATGCCCCACTCCACTGGCGCTACGATTTCAACCCCGAAACAAATCCGTTCCTGATGGAGCGCATTGGCGTAAATGCCACGCTTAATTCCGGCGCAATAAAGTGGAAAGGCAAATATCTGCTCGTGGTACGTGTGGAAGGTAATGATCGCAAGTCGTTTTTTGCCATTGCCGAAAGTCCGAATGGCATCGACAATTTCCGTTTTTGGGATGAACCTGTCACCATTCCCGAAACCGAAAATCCCGATACCAATGTGTACGACATGCGACTCACCGCTCACGAAGATGGTTGGGTTTACGGTATTTTCTGCAGCGAACGCAAAGATCCGAATGCTCCGGCAGGCGACTTATCGGCAGCAGTAGCTGCAGCAGGTATTGTGCGCACTAAAGATTTGCTGAACTGGGAACGTCTTCCCGATTTGAAAACCCGTAGTCAGCAACGCAATGTGGTGCTTCACAATGAATTTGTAAATGGGAAATACGCGCTTTACACCCGTCCGCAGGATGGATTTATCGATGCCGGTAGTGGTGGTGGCATTGGTTGGGCATTGGTCGACGACATTACAAACGCTGAGGTAAAAGACGAAAAAATCATCAATCACCGTTACTACCACACCATAAAGGAAGTGAAAAACGGCGAAGGTCCGCATCCGATAAAAACCGAAAAAGGCTGGTTACATTTGGCTCACGGCGTGCGCAATTGTGCTGCCGGACTGCGTTATGTGCTGTATCTTTATCTGACCGATTTGCAGGATCCTTCGAAGCTGATTGCCGAACCTGCAGGACATTTCATGGCACCTCAGGATGACGAACGTGTGGGCGATGTATCGAATGTACTTTTTTCTAACGGCTGGATTGTTGACGAGGATGGAAAAGTATTTATCTACTATGCTTCGTCGGATACCCGCATGCATGTGGCCACTTCCACCATCGACAAACTGCTCGATTATGTGCTTCACACTCCGGCCGATGGTTATCGTTCAGCGACTTCGGTCGAAAGTATTAAAGCACTGATTGCCAAAAATAAAGAAATCGGATAAACAGAATTTCAAATCACAAAATAAAGTGTTTTCATCGAAAATAAAATACCGGCTCTTACTGGCAGCAATGCTCACGGTGGTGAGTCTTCAGGCACGCGATACTCTTTCGCTGGCCGGAAGCTGGCAGCTCAAACTTCACGATGGAACAACATCTGTCGTGAATGCACCGGATTTTGTGTTTACTGACAACATTCAGTTGCCCGGGACACTCGACGAAGCTCAGAAAGGTCAAAAAAGCAAACCTACTAATTCCACGCATCATTTGCAAAGGCGATATTCGCATTATGGCAAAGCATGGTATGCACGCGAAATAACGATTCCCGAAAGCTGGCAGGGGAAACTGATAAGTCTGAAAATGGAACGCACACGTCCTACAAAAGTGTGGGTTAATGGCGTTTCTGCCGGAGAAAACAAGCTTATTTCTGCACCTCAGTTTTACGAACTGACAAAATATCTGAAAACAGGCAAAAACCGCATCGTCATTGAAGTGGATAACGGTCAGGAATGTGGTTTGCCACGCGAAATCGCCTCGTCGCACATGTGGAGCGACGATACGCAAACCAACTGGAACGGCATTTTGGGTGAAATTAGTCTCACAGCCCTGAACAGTGTACATTTCAGCAAAATGAAAACCATTCCCGATGCCGGTCTGAAACAATTGAAAATTTGTGTCACAATAGAAAATTCGTTAAACGAAACTGCTGATTATCAAATTCAGAGTATTGTTTCTAATGGTTCAAAAAAACTTTTGGTTCAGAAGCAAAATATGCGTGTTAAGCCGGGACAAAATACGCTTGAATTTGTGCTGCCTTTGACAAAAAATATTAAGTTGTGGGACGAATATTCGCCTGCGGTTTACACACTTGCTGTCAGCCTGCACAAAGACGGAGCACAAACCGACGAAGCAAAAAGTACTTTCGGATTACGGACTTTCAAAAGCGAAGGCAAACATTTCAGCATCAACGGGCGGAATATCTTCCTGCGAGGCCGACACGATGCTTGCGTGTTTCCGCTCACAGGTTATGCACCCATGAACGAAGAAGCCTGGATTTCATATTTTTCTATACTGAAAAAATACGGTTTCAATCATGTCCGTTTCCACTCATGGTGTCCGCCTGAAGCAGCTTTTTCAGTGGCCGACCGCATGGGTTTTTACCTTCAACCCGAATTACCATACTGGGGAAATATCGCTGAAGATGCTTCGGATCCGGTGCGCCGCTTTTTGCTGTCCGAAGGAAAAGCTGTGCTCGATGCCTTTGCGCATCATCCGTCCTTTGTAATGTTTTCCACAGGCAACGAACTCTGGGGAAGCATCGATGGCATGAAAGCACTGACAGAGGCATTCAGACAACATGACGACCGACCACTTTTTGCGCTTGGCTCAAACTTTCATCTGGGTTGGTTGGGCGAACAGGGTAGCGAAGATTTTCTCGTTTCGTGCAGAGTGGGCGGACAAAACGATGCGCAGTACGAACCGCATGTGCGCAGCTCATTTTCGTTTGCCGACGCTATTGACGGAGGTTTGCTGAATGCGGGCTATCCAAACACGCGCATGAATTTTGAAAATGGTGCTGCAATGTCCACAAAACCTGTCGTTTCGCACGAAACAGGTCAGTTTCAAATGCTACCTCATCCCAATGAACTGCCGCTTTACACGGGCATTTTATCGCCGCGCAACCTCGAAATTTTTATCGAAAGGTTTTATGCAAAAGTAGGTAAGGAAAACTATCAGCGCTATTACGATGCTGCAGCAGCGCTGAGTTTGCTTTGTTACAAAGCCGATTTGGAAATGATGCATCGTACCTGCAATCTGGCTGGCTATCAGATGCTCGACATTCAGGACTTTCCGGGTCAGGGAACTGCCCTTGTGGGTATTTTGAATGCTCACATGCAGTCGAAAGGAGTTATTTCCGAAGAGGAATTCCGTTCGTGGAATAACGATATTATGCCTCTCTGGCTGGCTGATGGATTTACATTTTACGAAAAAGACATTGTGAAAAGCGAAGTGAAAATTTCGAATTTTTCAAAAAAAACATTGAAAAACAAAACATTGCGATGGAAACTGCAAACCGAAAAAGGAGAAATTCTTTTGTCGGGAAAAATAAAAATAAATGCTCCTGCCGGAACACTAAGCGATGCTTTTCAGCTTCCTATTCAGCTTCCTGCAGTTGAAAAAGCAGTTTTCTGTCGCTTGGAAATACAAATTCAGGGCACTAAGTACAAAAACACCTATCCGCTATGGATTTATCCTGCAAAAAAAGAATTGCCCGTTCCTGCAAACGATCTGAAGATTTTTGAAAAGGCCGACAGCGCACTTTTTGCACATTTATCCAATGGCGGAAAAGCGCTTTTAATGCCTGCCGGAAATAGTTATCCGGATCAAACGGTTGGCGGACTTTTCACCAGCGATTACTGGAATTATTCCATGTTCAAAAGCATTTCGGAAAATGCAAAAAAGCCAGTTTCGCCCGGCACAATGGGATTATTGATCCGAAACGAACATCCGCTGTTCGGCCATTTCCCCACACAGACACACAGCAATTGGCAATGGTGGCCTGCCGTACGCAACAGTCATCCGCTGATTATTGACAGAGCTGAAGGCAAAATAAATCCGATAGTGGAAAGCATCGACAATGTGGAGCGCGTACATCGACTGACAACTATTTTCGAGTGCAAAGTCGGAAATGGAAAATTGCTTGTTTGCATGAGCGATTTACGAAACAGCCTTCATTACAAGGAAAATGTGCAACTTTACAGTGCCATAATGACCTATCTGAATTCAAACAGCTTTAATCCGGCTGATAGTATTTCTGCGGATTTGCTGAAAACACTTTTCACCGAAAAATCAGCAGAAAACAATATTCAGGGAGTCAGGAATATTTCGTACGATGAATAAATTTAGCATTTAAAAAAATAATACTTACAAAAAATAAAAAATGAGATGAATCAATTAATTGGGAAAATAAATATTGTGAAGAAAGTAATATCAAAGTCCACCCTTTGGGGGGATTTAGGGGGGCTAAGTTCCAAATTATTACTCGCAGTAGCGATGAGCTTAGTCACTATGGTAGCGGTAGCGCAGAAATTTGAAGGACTTGCAATGACCCCGCCAATGGGCTGGAACAGTTGGAATAAATTTGCATGCGATGTAAGCGAAAAACTGATTATGGAAACAGCTGATGCTATGGTTGCTACCGGAATGAAAGACGCTGGATACGAATACGTAGTCATCGACGATTGCTGGCAAATTGGCCGCGACTCGCTCGGATTTATTGTCGCCGACCCCGAACGTTTTCCTTCGGGCATCAAAGCCCTTGCCGATTATGTACACTCTAAAGGTTTGAAATTCGGAATTTATTCCTGCGCTGGCGATAAAACCTGTGGTGGTCGCCCGGGAAGCCGTGGCTACGAATATCAGGATGCACTGATGTATGCCAAATGGGGTGTCGATTATCTGAAATACGACTGGTGTTTTACCGAACATCTCAACGCGCAGGGCGCATATACAACGATGAGCAAAGCCCTGAAACAAGCCGGACATCCCATTGTGTTCAGTCTGTGTGAATGGGGTGGCAACAAACCCTGGCTTTGGGCCAAAGAGGTTGGTCATCTCTGGAGAACAACCGGCGATATTCATAACTGTTACGACTGTACGTACAACCATGGTTCGTGGACAGCCTGGGGCGCAATGCAAATTCTCGACATGCAGGAAGGACTTCGTCAGTATGCCGGACCGGGTCATTGGAACGATCCCGACATGATGCAGGTGGGAAATGGCATGACCTACAATCAGGAACGCGCGCATTTTTCCATGTGGGCCATGATTGCAGCTCCACTAATGTCGGGCAACGACCTGCGCGACATGAATCCGCAAACGCTCAGCGTGCTTACCAACAAAGAAGTGATTGCAGTAAATCAGGATAAGCTGGGAATTCAGGGCTTTCGTCACGAAGTGAAAGACAGCGTGGAAACCTGGATAAAACCACTCAGCGATGGTTCATGGGCAGTTGCATTTCTTAACCGCTCGGAGCAGGTTCGTAAATTCAGCATCGACTGGAATACTTTCAGCGTAACCGATCCGCTTTACAAAATGACCCTTACTACGAAAGATGCAAACTTGCGCTTCAGGGATGTGTGGGAGAAAAAAGACCTGACTTTCAAGCGAAAAAAGTATCAGTCTGACTTTGTGTTGGATGGCGATGATATTGTAATGCTTGTGATAAGTCGTGCGATGAAAAAATAACACCCAGTTTAGAAACATATCCACACTGTTCTGTTTATTCAAATAAAATAATTTTGTAAAATACAAAAATTACAGTGAAATCATTCAATTAATCTATATCAATAAAACTAATAAAATCAGTTAAAATGATCTCAGAAAAAATCAAACTCAGAGAGAAAATCGGATACGGCTTTGGCGACGCCGCTTCTTCCATGTTTTGGAAAATTTTCGGAATGTATTCACTGTTTTTCTACACCGATGTTTTTGGAATAACCGCTGCCGCCGCCGGAACCATGTTTTTGGTAGCCCGTCTTTGGGATTCCTTCTTCGATGTGCTGGTAGGCATTATGAGCGACCGCACCAAATCGAGGTACGGAAAATATCGTCCTTATCTGCTTTGGTTTGCCATACCTTTTGCTGTCATGGGTGCTGTCACCTTTTTTGTTCCGGATTTTGGCCAGACAGGCAAACTGGTTTATGCATACATCACCTATTCGCTGATGATGATCGTATATTCACTTATCAATGTGCCCTACGCATCACTTTTGGGTGTTATTTCATCCAATCCTCAGGAGCGAAATTCACTGTCGTCGTACCGCATGTCGTTTGCCTTTATCGGAAGTTTCGTAACATTCATGCTGTTGCAGCCACTCATTGATTTTTATGCAAAAACGTTCAATCCTTCGGATGTAGCTTTAAATGCTGTGAACAGTACAGTGAGCACCTCTCCGGTAGGTTGGGTGCTCGGTGTGGGAACAATCGGAATTATTTGCATCGTCCTGTTTTTGCTGTGTTTCAGCTGGACCAAAGAGCGTGTTACTCAGATAGAAAGCGAAGAAAATGTTTCAGTCAAACAGGATTTGAAAAATCTTTTTCACAACGCCCCCTGGTGGATTCTGGTAGGTACCGGACTCGCAGCATTGCTATTCAACGCCATCCGTGATAGTGTGGCCATCTACTATTTCCGGGATTATGTAAGCATCAACTACCGGATGCCGGGCACCGGTTGGGATATGACCACCATTTATTTCCTGGTAGGTCAGGCAGCCAACCTTATTGGAGTAATGCTTGCTCCGACTGTTTCAGCACGATTTGGTAAGAAAAAAACCTACATGATTGCAATTCTGTTGGCGGGATTTTTCAGTATAGGTATGTATCTGATACCAAACAACATCACATATATACTTATTTTGCAGTTTGTCATTTCAATATTTGCGGGTTATGTTCTGCCGTTGTTGTGGTCTATGTTTGCCGACATTGTTGATCATCAGGAACTCAAAACCGGACGGCGTGCAACCGGCCTGATTTTCTCATCATCATCCATGTCGCAAAAGCTGGGCTGGGCTTTGGGTGCAGCCATGAGCGGCTGGATACTGGCCATTTTCCATTATATGCCTGATGCAGCTCAGCAAAGCGCTGAAACCATTTTCGGCGAACGCATCATGATCAGCCTTTTCCCGGCTGTATGCGCTGTCATTGCATTCGTGGGCATGTTATTCTACCCGCTTTCAGATAAAAAAGTGAAGGAAATTTCAGAAGAACTGAATAAAAAACGTGAATTATCCGGAAAAAAATAACCATTCAATTAAAAACGAAAAAATGCAATACGGACATTTCGATGACAGCCGGCGTGAATACGTGATTACCAACCCGCGCACGCCGTGGCCCTGGATAAATTATCTGGGAAATGAAGATTTTTTCAGCTTAATTTCGAATACAGCGGGAGGTTATTCTTTTTATATGGATGCCAAATTCCGCCGAATCACCCGCTACAGGTACAACAATGTGCCCATGGACAGCGGTGGAAAATATTTTTATATCAACGACGGAGAATCAGTCTGGAATCCGGGTTGGAAGCCATGCAAAACCGAACTTGATAGCTACGAATGCCGTCACGGTATGAATTACAGCATTATAAAAGGCTCAAAAAACGGCGTGGAAGCCGAAGCACTTTACTTTGTGCCGCTAAAAACACATGCCGAAGTGCAACGCCTGCACCTCACAAATAATTCTTCTGAAATAAAAAGTCTGAAAATATTCTCTTTCGTGGAATGGGCGCTCTGGAATGCTGCTACTGACATGGAAAATTTCCAGCGAAACTTCTCTACCGGCGAAGTGGAAATAGAGGATTCGGTGATTTATCACAAAACCGAATACAGAGAGCGCCGCAATCATTATGCGTATTACTCGGTGAATGTGCCCATGCAGGGTTTTGACACCGACCGCGAAACATTTTTTGGTTTGTACAATGGTTTCGACGAACCGCAAACAGTGCTCGAAGGCGCACCACGCAACTCCGAAGCGCATGGCTGGTCGCCCATTGCCTCGCATTATGTGGAAGTGACACTTGCACCCGGCGAAAGCAAAGACCTGATTTTTGTGCTTGGATATGTGGAAAACGAACAGGACGAAAAGTGGGAAAGCAAAAATATCATAAACAAAACAAAGGCAAAAGCTTGTATTGCACGCTTCGATACCACTGAAAAAGTGGAAGATGCTCTGGCTGAATTACGCACCTATTGGGACGCGCTGCTAAGCGTTTTCAATATCTCCACGCACGAAGAAAAGCTCGACCGCATGGTGAATGTATGGAATCAGTATCAATGCATGATAACATTCTGTTTTTCGCGTTCGGCATCGTTTTTCGAAAGCGGCATTGGTCGTGGCATGGGTTTCCGCGACTCGAACCAGGATTTGATAGGTTTTGTGCACCAAATTCCCGAACGCGCCCGCGAACGCATTATCGACATTGCTTCCACACAATTTCCCGATGGAGGTTGCTATCATCAATATCAGCCATTGACCAAAAAAGGCAACAACGAAATAGGGCAAGGCTTCAACGACGACCCATTATGGCTGGTATTGGGTACAACGGCTTATATCAAGGAAACTGGCGATTTCGGCATTCTGGACGAAAAAGTACCATTCAATGATTCTGATGGTAAAGACGAAAGTAACCTTACATCCCCTCCTTCGGAGGGGCTTGGGGAGGCTTCTTTATTTGACCACCTCACTGTTTCATTCAATCATGTCATCAATCATCTTGGTCCGCACGGATTACCGCTTATCGGGCGTGCCGACTGGAACGATTGTCTGAATTTGAATTGTTTCTCAAACGACCCGAACGAAAGTTTCCAAACTACCGAAAATAAATCGGAAGGCAGCCAGGCACAAAGCCTAATGATAGCCGGACTTTTTGTGGTGTATGGCCGCGATTATGTGGAGCTTTGTAAAACCCTGGGCAAAACTGCCGAAGCACAACGCGCACAAAACGAAGTGGACAAAATGGTGGTAGCTATCAAACAAAATGGTTGGGATGGCGAATGGTTTTTGCGCGCTTACGATTTTTATGGCAACAAAATTGGCTCCAACGAAAACGAAGAGGGCAAAATATTCATCGAATCGAATGGCTGGTGTACCATGGCGGGCATCGGACTCGAAGAAGGAATGGTGGACAAAGCCCTCGAAGCGGTAAAAGAGCGCCTCGATTGCGAGCATGGCATTGTGCTCAACAATCCTCCATTTTCGAAATACTATATCGAATACGGCGAAATATCGAGCTATCCGCCGGGTTACAAAGAAAATGCAGGCATCTTCTGCCACAACAACCCATGGATAATGATAGGCGAAACGGTGCGCGGCCGTGGTGACAGAGCGTGGGAATATTTCCGCAAAATTTGCCCTGCCTACACCGAACACATTAGCGATTTACACAAAGTTGAACCTTATGTGTACGCCCAAATGATAGCCGGAAAAGATGCATTCAAGCCCGGCGAAGCCAAAAACTCATGGCTCACCGGTACAGCAGCCTGGAACTTCTATACCATTTCGCAATACATACTTGGCATACAGCCCACCTACGAAGGTTTGCGCATGGATCCCTGCATTCCGGCAGAGTGGAAAACATTCAGCGTAAAACGCAAATTCAGAGGGGCACAATACAACATTGAAGTGAAAAATCCGAACGGCAGGATGAAAGGCGTTGCCTCGCTCACTGTGGATGGAAAAACCATTGAAGGAAATATAATCCCATTGATGCCCGCAGGTGGAACTTACAGGGTGGAAGTTGTTATGTAGCACTTTAAGCCCATATTCACGGGTTTCAAGCCCGATATAGGGTAATTCGGACTTACTTTTGGCAATATCGGACTTAATATTGGCATCTATGAACTAAAATCTTATGTTTTCAGATTAAAAAACAAGATTATTCGTTTTACTGAAATGAAATACAACCTTTTAGAACTCAAAAAAGAACTCAAAGAAGAGTTGACGCACAATATCCTTCCATTTTGGATGGATAAAATGAAGGACGAAAATGGTGGTTTTTTCGGACAAATGACCGGCCAAAACGAGTTGCAAAAATCTGCTGCTCGTGGTGGAATTCTGAATGCACGAATTTTGTGGACTTTCTCATCGGCTGCCCGTATTCTTGGTAATGACGGTTACAAAGCCGCTGCTGAGCATGCCAAAAACTATATTTTCAATCACTTTTTCGACGAAGAATTTGGTGGAACATACTGGATGCTGAATGCCGATGGCACTGTGGCCGACGCCAAAAAGCAAATTTACAGCCAGGCATTTTTTATTTATGCATTGGTGGAATATTATCGTCTTACAAATGATGCGGAATGCCTCGAACGCGCCAAAGAGTTGTTTTATTTGATCGAAAAAAATAGTTTTGATTATCAGAAAAACGGCTATTTCGAAGCCTACAGTCGCGATTGGAAATTGCTCGACGACCTCCGCCTGAGCGAAAAGGATGCCAACGAAAAGAAAACAATGAATACGCATTTGCATATTCTTGAGGCTTACAGCAATCTTTATCGCGTGTGGAAAGACCCCGTGCTGGAACAACAATTGCAAAATCTGATTCTTCTTTTTACAGATAAAATTATCAATCAGGATAGTTTTCATCTCAACCTGTTTTTCGACGAAGACTGGAATTCCCGCTCCACACTGATCTCTTACGGTCACGACATTGAGGCCTCGTGGCTGATTGATGAAGCTGCTTTGGTGCTGAATAAAACCGATATCGTTAGCAAAGTGCACCCTATTATGCTGAAAGTAGCCGATGCCGCTGCCGAAGGTTTACGCCCAAACGGCGCCATTGTAAACGAGAAAAACACAGCCACCGGACATATTGATACAAACTGCGATTGGTGGCCGCAAGCCGAAACCATGGTAGGTTATTACAATGCATACCAAATCAGTGGAAATTCAGCTTATCTTGATAAAGTAGTGAAAAACTGGAAATTCATAAACGAAAATATTATCGACAGGGAAAATGGCGAATGGGTTTGGGCCGTGAACGAAAACGGCAGCAAAGACCGTAAAAACGACAAAGCCGGCTTCTGGAAATGCCCATATCATAATAGTCGTATGTGTCTGGAACTGATAGAGCGAATAGCTCCGCACGAAGATTCAATTGAAAAATAATAATATAAAATGATTATCCGCAAAGTGTCCTATTGTAAATTTTAGATTTAAAATCTGGAGCATAAGAAACGGCAGTTATAAGAAGTCTGTCGAATATCTTTTCT
>SAAL01000135.1 GCA_009929445.1 Bacteroidia bacterium | reverse complement strand
CTTGATATACGGACGACCAAAACGGGCAGTCACGTTCCAGTCGATGGACCGGACATCATCGCCATATTGATATTCACGCACTTCGGAGAAGGTCATACCACGTCCTTTGAAAGCCGTATGATACTGACCCGCAAAGATATTCTGCGAGAGTCCGCGTGTTTTTATCTCTATTTTTCTGACTTTTTTGAGTAACTCGTTGGTTTCCATTATTCAGTAGTGAGCATTGAGCATTGAGCGGTGAGCAGTAAGCAGTAAGCAGTGAGTAAATATTACTGAAAACTGAAAACTGCAAACTGCCAACTGCTGACAATTAAGGTACTTCCACCTGATTCAGTATATCGGTAATGATTTCTTCGGCAGAAAGGCTGTTGGCTTCTGCTTCGTAGCTCAGTCCAATACGGTGGCGAAGCACGTCGTAGCATACTGCACGCACATCTTCGGGGATGACATATCCACGTCGTTTGATGAATGCATAAGCTCTCGACGCCAGTGCCAGGTTGATGGAAGCACGCGGCGAGGCACCGAATGAAATCATATCTTTCAAATCATCCAGTTTGTAGTCCTGCGGATAGCGGGTAGCAAAAACGATGTCGATAATGTATTTTTCTATTTTTTCGTCGATATATACCTGACGCACCACTTCTCTTGCTTCTATAATGTCGCGGGGCGAAATGACAGCATCCACCCTGGGTTGCTCTTTGGCCAGATTCTGACGGATAATGAGTTTTTCTTCTTCCTTTTTCGGATAATCAATGACTACTTTCAGCATGAAACGATCCACCTGAGCTTCGGGCAGCGGATAGGTTCCCTCCTGCTCTATCGGATTCTGGGTAGCCAGCACCATGAAGGGTTCTTCGAGCGAATAAGTTTTATCGCCGATGGTCACCTGACGTTCCTGCATGGCTTCCAGCAGAGCACTCTGTACTTTGGCCGGTGCACGGTTGATTTCATCGGCAAGAATCAGATTGGCAAATACCGGTCCTTTTCGGATGTGAAAATCTTCGTTTTTCTGACTGTAAATCATCGTACCAATTACATCGGCAGGCAGCAAATCGGGAGTAAACTGAATGCGGCTAAAGTCGGCTTTGATAAGATCTGATAATGTTTTGATTGCAAGGGTTTTAGCCAGCCCCGGAACACCTTCGAGCAGGATATGACCTTTGGACAACAGAGCTATCAGGAGCGATTCTACCAAATGCTTCTGACCAACTATTACCTTATCCATGCCCATGGTAATAGAATCAACAAACGCGCTCTGTCGTTCAATTCGTTCGTTAAGTTCTTTTATATCAACCATTTCTAATTTATTTTTTTAATGAAAATTTACTTTTTAAATTGGCAAGCAAAGATACAATTAATTCAAATGTTAAATCACTCCTTTAATAACTATTAACCTCAATTAAAATAAAGTAAACAATGGTTTTGGAAGATAATATCGTGTAAGAAAATCAAAAGAGATGCTTGCTTTTTTCATTTTGATTTCACCGCATATTTTACATTTTTATATGACTTACTGATATACATTCAATTCACCTCAACGCATTCGATTTTTCGTATAATTATAAACACAATTCTCAAAAATAAGACACTGTTTGTTTTCAGTTTGTCACATATACATATTTTTTTGTAATTATTTTATCTAAAAAGTATCACGAATTAAATTTTTTGATATATTTGCATTTCTAAAAAAAAATCAGGTTGGTTTTTTATTTAAGAACATATCTATTCATCTATTAAATTTGTATCAACATGAAAAAGTTATTCTTTCTTCTTTTAGCAGGCTCCATGCTGTTTTCGTGTACGAACGACGAAATTCAGACTCAGACAGACGATCTTCAGGCAAAAACGGGTGTTACTTCAGAAATAATCCCGGGTAAGTATATTGTAATTTACAACGCTAACGGAATAAAAAAGGCATCCAGAATTGCATCTTCGACAGGTAATCAGGTTATTGCCCCCGAAAACATCCGGGAACTGACGAGCCTGGTATTGAGCGATGCCAATATATCTGATCGTGTACCGGAGTATGCATACGCCTCAGCCGTAAAAGGTGTTGCTATTGAACTCACTGAAAACGAAGCTGACAAACTTGCACTTTCGCCTAACGTAAAAGGTGTTTATCCGGATATGATGGTTAATTTCGGCCTTCCCGATGTATCCATCAATGGCAAACCGGCACCGCAACCCGTTGCACAATCCACTCCATGGGGTATTACCCGAATTGGCGGCAGTGCAGACGGAACCGGAAAAACAGCCTGGATTATCGACACAGGTATCGATATGAATCATCCCGACCTGAATGTAGATCAAACCAGAGGCATAAATTTTGTAACGACTTCTGCCTTGCCCGATGACGACAACGGTCACGGAACTCATTGTGCAGGTATTGTTGCCGCAAAGAACAACAACCTTGGAGTGGTAGGCGTAGCAGCAGGAGCAACAGTGGTGCCTATCAAGGTGTTGAACAGAAGAGGAAGTGGTGCTTATTCGGCCATCATTGCCGGCGTAGATTATGTAGCAGCCAAAGGTCAAGCCGGTGATGCAGTAAATATGAGTCTCGGAGGACCAACATATCAGGCACTTGACGATGCCATTATTGTTCTTGCTTCCAAAGGTATCAAAGTAGCCCTTGCAGCAGGCAACGAGTCTCAAAACACCAATAACGTATCTCCCGGACGAGTAAACGGAACCAACATTTATACCATTTCTGCCATGGGAACCGGCGATCTCTGGGCTTCTTACAGCAACTATGGAAACCCTCCCGTTGATTATTGTGCTCCCGGTTCATCCATCTACTCCACCTACAAAGGCGGCGGATATGCGACCCTGAGCGGAACTTCCATGGCTGCTCCTCATGTGTGCGGACTTTTACTACTTGGAAATATCAGCACCAGCGGCACAGTGAAAAACGATCCGGATGGAAATGCTGATCCGATAGCACACAGGTAGTATTTCTAATGAATCAATACAATAAAAAATGTCCGGCAAAGAAATCGTTGTCGGACATTTTATTTTTCGTTTATAAGAGAAACGGTGTGGCAGGCTACCACGCCGGCAGTTTCGGTTCGCAGACGGCTGTTGCCCAGGGAGACGGGTTGATAATGGTGCTGAATGGCTTTTTGAACTTCCTCCGGACTAAAATCGCCTTCCGGACCGATAAGTATCACAGCATCAGACGATTTTTGATAAACCTGTTGGAGCAGTTGCTTGTCCTGCTCGTAACAATGAGCGATAAATTTTTTGGAAGCAGTAGATTGCTGAATAAATTCATTGAACGAACAAATCGGGTTCAGTACAGGGAAATAAGCTTTCAACGATTGTTTGGCTGCTGAAACAATGATTTTTTCGAGTCTTTCCGGTTTAATGATTTTCCGCTCAGAAAATCGGCAAATGACAGGCGTAATTTCATCAATCCCGATTTCAGTACATTTCTCGATAAACCATTCCAGCCGTTCGATGTTTTTGGTTGGTGCAATGGCAATGTGAAGCCGATAATCCCGTTTTCCGAACTCTGTGAAGGTTTCTTTTATCACAAATTCACAATGTTTCGGATGCGGATTGCTGATAACAGCCTTGTAATACCCTCCTGCTCCATCTACCAGTTCCAGTTCATCACCCGTCTGCAACCGCAATACCCTCACAGCGTGCTGACTTTCCTCTTCGGAAAGAGTAAATGAATGTAGTATGTCAGGACAGTAAAACATGATTATGAAGTTACCAAACACCCCGAAGGGAGAGTTTCAACGTTGTTTGAATGTTTGGTTGTTTGGTTGTTTGGTTGTTTGAATGTTTGAATGTTTGAATTTATCCAAAATAAAAAAATCAACAGCTGAAATTTAGCATCAAAAGTCCACCTTCGGCAGAACCAACGGTCAGCTACCGAAGGGAGATCATCAGGGGGCTTCCCATATTTTCCAGGCAGCTTCTGCCTGTCCGGTCAACATTTCGGTGCCGCTAAGTACAACCGCCCCTTTTTCTATCCCTTTTTTGAGAAACAGTGTCTGAGGTGGATTGTAAACAGCATCAAAAAGCAAATGACCTGACGTGAGGGCATCGTAAGGAATATCCGGACATTCATCCACTTGCGGATACATACCTACGGGTGTGGAATTTACCACCACTGTATATTCAGTCAACACATCTCCGTTTATGTCACTGTAGGAAAATTGATTATCCGTTGGATTGCGCGAAACGAGTTTCACTTCCAGTCCCATTTTTCGCAATGCATATTCCATGGCTTTTGATGCGCCGCCTGTACCCAGAATGAGCGCTTTTTTATGATTTTGTTTCAAAAAAGGCTTTATGGAATTGCTGAAACCAATCACATCCGAATTGAAACCCCTGAGCAGCAGATTTCCGTCTCTTCGGATGAATTTTATCACATTCACGGCACCGATTTCAGCAGCAGTCTGGTCTAATTCGTCCAGATAAGGTATCACCAACTGTTTGTAGGGGATGGTTACGTTCAGGCCACAGAGATCATCAAGCAGTTTGAGCTTTTGAAATTCGCCGATATCTTTCAGTTCGAACAGATCGTAGCGAGCATGAATGCCTTCACGCCGGAATTTTTCATTGAAATACGTTCCGGAAAAGGAGTGACCCAGTGGAAATCCGATTAACCCGTATCGTTTCATTTATTTTTTGGATAACATTTTTTCGGCGTCAGGACACATTTCGAGAAACATCCGTGCCGCGTCGAAATTGCGGTGAACAGCTAGTTCGAGGTACACAGCCACATCATCGTAATTGCCTGTGTAATAGTTAGCTACTGCCAAAAAAAGTTCGATAAACTCGTGTGTGGAATCAAAGCTGTAAGCCAGCTGATAATATTTGAGCGCTGTCTGAAAATCGGCAGCATCCATGTAGATGTTAGCCATTGCTACCAGCGTATCGGGTTGGTTCGGGTCAATGCTGATGGCTTGCTGATAGGCTTCGAGTGCTTCATCCAGCTTATTGAGGCCCACTTTTGCTTCAGCCAGATACACCCAGGCATCGGCCATTTCATCACTCACTTTCATGGCTTTACCGATGAAATCAAGCGCTTCTTCGAACATTTCCATTTCGAGCAGGCAGATAGAAATCCCGATTAATGCTTCGTAATTTTCGGGCATTTCGTCGTACGAAAGTTTGTAGTAGAAAAGTGCGCGGGCAAAATTCTCCAGTTTTTCGTAGCACTCGGCAATAAAAAGCCACACCTGCCACTTTTCGGAAACGGTTTCGGCATAAGCCAGGTAATCTTCGAGGGCTTCTTTCCAGTGGTCGAGCTGAAAATGCGAATGTGCCTTTTGGATAAGCGAAATGGTGTCTTTCTCGTTGATAACGAGAGCATAATCATACGCTTCGATGGCTTTTTCGAAATCATTTCTCATAAAATAAATCTGGCCAAGGTTGAACCAGGCTTCGCCCACAAAGGAATCGATGCGGATAATTCGCTGATAAGTTTCGAAGGCATCATCGAAAAGCGCCTTTTGCTCCTGACAGAATGCCAGATCAAACAGTAAATCCACATTTTGGGGATTGAAATCCGCACCCTTTTTCAATACTGCGAGTGCAAAGTCAAATTCACTTTCGCCCATGAACAACATACCGATGTCCACACACAGCCAGTCCAGATCGTCTTTCTCTTCGTGGATGAGTGTTTTTGCAAGTTCCCAGGCTTCCTGCGACCGTTCGAGTTTGATGAGCGCTTCCACTTTGAGAAAAACAACTTCCGGGTCCGATGAATCTTCTATCAGGTGATTCAAAATGCGGTATGCCTTGTTTATATCGCCTGTAGCGAGGTAGATTTTTGCTCTTTTGACATCGAGCAGGCTGCTAGTGGGGTGTAGTTTCTGTCCCAGCTCGAGGGCTGTGAGCGAATCTTTGGTACGGCCGTGTGAAAGGTAGTATTCCACGATTCGTTCCATTTCATACACGTCAAAGTAACCAGCAGCGCTGCCCGAAAGGTATTTTTCGTACCGTTCTACCAGTTCGCCGGCATCATCATCTATAAAAAAAGAAAAATTGCGTGACATACTCCGATCCATTTTTTTTGCAAAAGTACTACATTTATAGCAAGTTGCGATACAATGACAGTGAAAAGTTATAAACAGTGGGCGGAATGCGTCACTTGACGATGTGTTGCAATTCAGGAAATTTGCATACACAGACCTGATTATCAATAAAAGCAAAGACACACCACAACAAGATGCAAACATCCATTACCATTCTGATAAAAAAGTATTTTGAGTGGTTTACGGAGTAATTATCTTTAGGTTAGGTCTCAGGTTAAAAGACTCCATTACCCTGGTAAAATAATACAGATTTAAAACTTTTTCATCTAAATCGCTTATATTATTACTTTAAATCAACAAAATATTTATAGCTTTGCATTAAATAAACTGAATTATTCATAAAATTCATCGTTTCACGTTTATTTTTTATAGTCTCAACAGATTTTTTTCCTTTTTTACTTTATTAAAATCTTATGTGAAAAGTCAGCAAGATATTTTACATTGAAATTTGTTTCTAATCCTTCCCGGGCGTTGAATTTATTTGCTTTTTGTAAATGATATCAGTAATAGAGATTATATAAATTAGATTGCTATAGCGTTAGTTTTCAATGAGATTGTGAAGTTATGTAGCCCACATGCTATCAGCATGACTTTATGTTGAAAATC
>SAAL01000260.1 GCA_009929445.1 Bacteroidia bacterium | reverse complement strand
TTCTGACTAACGTCAAGTAAGTAATTGATTTAGAGATTTCTTTTTTTCATAAGCGAGACGGTGAGATTCTGGCGAGAAGATACCAAGTTCATTAGGATCAATTCCAAATTTAGCTATTTTCTTCCTGATAATTGCAATCTGTTTTCTTTTCTGATCAACAAAAATATACAGTGATTTTGGAGCATACTGTTCTACTTTCGTAACCATGTTCCATAGGATCACGGCAATTTTCCTGGCAGTAGCTGTAATTGCAGCCTGTCGTCCCTTTTTAAAGGCGATCTTTATGAAAAATCTTCCCAGGTCCGATTCCTTCAGGTTTCCCACTGCATTTGCCGCGTTTCGAAGCGCTATTTTTAGGCGGTTGCTGCCTTTGGGGATCCTGTTGGAAAGTGTTTTGCCTCCGCTAATCTTGTTGTTGGGAGCTAGCCTGAGCCAGGAAGCAAAATGCTTTGCCGATGGGAACATTGAGAATCCTTCCGGACCTATTTCGCTCATGATGCTTAAGACAGTGGAATGACTGATACCCGGAATCTGGTAAATGTCAACCCCGCGAAAGTATTGAAAAGCCGTCTTGTTAAGGTCCAACCCACTGATCGAATTCTTATTATTACGCTTGAACGGTTTTTCTCCCGGCACTTCCCGGGGTGCATCCTCGAGAAACCGGTTAAGAAACTCTGCAATCTTTTGATCACATTTCTCGATTTGGATCAGATAGAACCGGTGTCTCTCAAACTCCTGATTAAGACCAAAGATATAGTCCTCGCGCCCATTCGACACCAAAGCTTTAGCTATTTCATCCTGACTCTTTCTACAGTTGTAATGCCTGTTTTTGGAGAGTTCCCCGGGGTCGAGTACACCTTTGCAGATATCCTCGATGATCTTTAAACCTGTTAACCCAGTAACATCCCTAACCACCACATCGAGCCTGAAATTCAAAAGCTTTAAGAATTTTTGCATTTTGTGCGAAGCGTCCGCTTTAAGATCAATCATATTGGCGCGGTGCCGGCAAAGAGTTCGCAGTTTCTCGGTACTACTGTCCGGCAGAAAGCTCGATGGCAAAAGACCCAGCGAGTGCAGCTTTTGAATCCATTGGCAATCTCGCACATCCGTCTTTTTGCGATTCATGCTTTTTGTAAACCTCCCGCTAGTGAGTACCACCTGAATACCTGAGTTGATTAACTCCACAAAGAGATTTTGCCAATAGGTGCCTGTTGATTCCAAAGCGACTGAAGTAATCCCTTTGCCTTTCAGCCATGTACTTAATTCAT
>SAAL01000041.1 GCA_009929445.1 Bacteroidia bacterium | reverse complement strand
AGTTGCACCTGTTGAAGATCTGATAGTAGAAGTGAAAAGAGAAACTCAAAGCACAATGGCAGTAAAACTCAACTGGAAAATCAGCCCTCTTGCCGCTTCAAAGCGGGCCGAACAAACTGGCTTGCTTTACAACGACGAAGCTAACGTTGATCATTTTGAAATTATGTATAAGAATGGTGTAGATGGCAGAATATCTGAACTTGCACGTACTTCTACCTGGTCGGCTTTTGTAGGTGATATCATATTTAACGATACGCAAACGTTAGAAGATCCATACATCGGAGTTCGCTCTGCATCAGTCGATGGTAAAAACTACTCTCCGATAGTCTGGATTCAGGTTCCACGTGCCGCAGCGTCACAACTTCCTATTTTCGTCAACGATGGATATTGTGCTTCAGAAATGAATCCTGATGCCGAAGGAGCAGCCATTGCACGTGTACAGCGTTATCTGACAGAAGTGAAAACGACAGGACTGACCGAGAATCTCAATTATACAGCCAGTTCTCCGGTAGCCGATGGTACCCAATACAAGAATGCAACTGATTTCTCATTCACTGCTGCTCAGGGTCAGACATTTGATTTCTTCTTCAAAGCATTTGATGCAACTGATGGCCTGAAATGGTGTTTTGCTAAGGCATATATCGACTGGGATAAAAACGGAGACTTCGACGCCGTGAACGAAATTGTATTTGATTTAGGTACCAATAGGGCAGCAACTCCCGAATTTCAATCAACCGGAGTTACCAAATCTTTTACTGTACCGACCAATGCAAATACCGGACAAACCCGCATGCGCATCGTTTTCTCCGATGCATGGTTTACACACCCGGGTCCATGCGGACAGACTGCCAAAGGATTTAGTATCGATTTCACCGTGAATATCACCGGAACAAATCCTCCTGTAATTGCTGTTGACAAACACGATCAGGGCATAGCTGATGAACCGGATAAGGTTCGCGGTGATGGTACCAATGTTGAAAATCTGGTCGGAAATCCGGCAGAAGTATCCCGATTCTTCCCGAATCCGGTTGAAACATACATCAATTTCCGTAATACACAACAAGCCTGGATTTATACCATCGATGGTAAACTGGTATTTACACAAAAAGGAAACCTGGAAAATGTAAATGCTGAATCGCTTGAAAAGGGTATTTACGTGGTGAAAATGTTGAACAACGGAGTTGTACGCAGTTCAAAGATGCAGAAAAGATAACAGATTTTTTGATTATCTGTCAGATAGATAGCAGGAAAGGGCTTATAAATCATCTGAAATAAAAGTGAGCAGGAAGCAATTCCTGATCACTTTTTTGGTATCATATAATTAATTAAAACATTTAGTTACTTTAATTTGATTAATAAAGAAATTTAATTAACTTTGCCGTAATTATCTGAAATATTAACGTGTAAACTGGAAAATTTATGAAAAAAATCCTCACTGTTGCTTTTTTGCTTGTGTTTACAGTCTCAGCATGGCTCAATGCACAAAATACGATTTACATTTACGAACCGCAGGTTCCGGTTTTAATTGAACGCACGGATAATGTGCTCATGTACATACGCGTAACATCCAAAAGCGGAAGCGTACTTAATTCCATCGATTTACAGCTGGCAAATGATGTAAACCTCAAAAATATTAAGTCGCTGAAAGTTTTCTACTCCGGTACAGAAGCCGATCAGCGAAAAGAAGGCACATTCTATTCGCCGGTAGGATACATTGCAGGTACGGCCGGTGCAGGTCTTGCAGCCAATCCGTCCTATTCTGTCTTAAAATCAGAACAGAAAAATCCGAAACGTAATGTTCGCTTTACCGTTAATCAATCGTTGTTTCCGGGTATCAACTATTTCTGGATAAGCATACAAATGAAACCAAAAGCATCCTTGTATACTACCGTTTCATCCAGAATTACCAACATTAACCTCGACAGTCAGCCTGCTCAGTTCGACTACAGATCGTCCTCTCCCGTTCGCAGAATGGGCGTGGGTGTGCGTCACGGTGGCGACGATGGCTCAGCCGCATACCGCATCCCGGGACTTGCCACTTCCAACAAGGGCACTTTGCTTGGTGTTTACGATGTGCGTTACAATTCCAGTGTCGATCTGCAGGAGCACGTAGATATCGGACTCAGCAGAAGTACAAACGGTGGAAAAACCTGGGAAAAAATGCGCATTCCGATGACTTTCGGCGAATACAACGGGCTTCCGTCGGCTCAGAACGGGGTGGGAGATCCTGCCATTCTGGTAAACGAGAAAACCGGCACCATCTGGATTGTTGCAGCCTGGACTCACGGCATGGGAAACCGTCGGGCGTGGTTCAACTCGCTTCCGGGAATGGAAATCACCGAAACCGCACAACTTGTGCTGACCCGAAGCGACGATGATGGTAAAACATGGTCGGCCCCCATCAACATTACTCCTCAGGTAAAAGACCCTTCGTGGAGATTTCTGCTGCAGGGACCCGGACGCGGAATCACCATGCACGACGGAACAATCGTTTTTGCTACTCAATTCATTGATCCTCAGGGATTGCCCCACGCCGGATTGATGTATAGCAAAGATAACGGTACCAACTGGACAATAAGCACACCGGCACGCAGCAATACCACCGAAGCTCAGGTGGCAGAGGTACAGCCCGGAATACTGATGTTGAACATGCGCGACAACAGGGGTGGAAGCCGTGCGGTAAGCATTACCCGCGATTTCGGGAAAACCTGGGAAGAACATCCTTCGAACCGCAGCGCACTGCAGGAACCGGTGTGTATGGCAAGTCTGCTTCAGGTACATGCCAAAGACAATGCCCTGGGAAAAGATATATTGCTTTTTTCCAATCCGAATACGGTAAAAGACAGAAAGGACATCACCATCAAAGCAAGTCTTGACGGAGGGAACACCTGGAAAGAGTCCAATCAGCTCCTGCTCGACGAGGAATATGGATGGGGCTATACCTGCCTCACCATGATTGACCGCGAAACTGTGGGAATACTCTACGAAAGCAGTGTGGCTCACATGACTTTTCAGGCTGTGAAACTCAAAGATATAATCAAGGATTGATAATTGAAAAAAATGAAAACTAAGTTTTTGCTGCTGGTGACTATTGCTTTCTTTTTGTTTGGCTGTAAAGCAAAACAAAAAGACGAAATCCCGCAACTGACATGGTTGGAAGTGGAAAGCATTCCCGAATCATTCGGTGGCATTTCAAAAGGAGTTTCCGCCGCTTTTACAGGTATCCTGGATGGAAATCTGATAGTAGCCGGTGGCTGCAATTTCCCCGGTGTGACGGCTGCCGAAGGCGGTAAGAAAGTGTATTACAGAGATATTCTGATGCTCGATGGAAGTGAATGGAAAAAAATCGGGGAGCTGCCCGAAGAAGTTGCTTACGGTGTGTCTGTTGTGACGGATGATAAATTGATTTTTGTCGGCGGACAAAATGTGAAGCCCCTGAAATCGGTTTATGTGTTGAGTTTTGAAAACGATACATTACGTCTGGACACATTGCCATCGTTACCCGTGGGAATCGAAAATGCTTCCGGTGCTTTGCACAACAACAGGATTTACGTGGCAGGAGGCAATGTGGATGGAAATCCCTCATCGGATGTCTGGAGTTTCGATTTGTTAAATTCAAAACACTGGACGAAGGAGATGCCGTTGCCTGTAGAAGGTGGATTGGTGCAGCCGGTTCTTGTTTCTCAGTTGCATGAAAATTCTTCCGGCGAAAAAAAACTGAACGGAGCAAAACTCAAACTGTCTTCTTCAATGCAACAATTGTACCTGTTCGGAGGATTTACTCCGGCTTCGGGGAGTCGTCCTGCTATTGTAAACCAGGATGTTTGGGAAGGTTATTACGGACCAAAGGAAGGATGGGTAAAATCTGAAAAACCATTCCCATCCAATGTTCTACATAGTTCCTTAAGCGGTGGAGCAGGAGTCGCCATACAGGATAGCCTGATATTGCTGTTGGGTGGTGTGAACAGGCAGATTTTTGAAGATGCCCTTAACCGGAATTATTATTTGTCAACATCAAAAGACACCGATACCGACACCCTGACAAACCGACTGCGCACCGAAGCCGCTGAATACTTGCTTCATCCCGTCGAATGGTACAGGTTTAATGACGAAGTCTGGCTCTACAATGTGAACCGAAAAGAATGGAAATCGATTGGCAATTTCCCTCAGGCAGCATTGGCAGGTGCATCAGTAGCAAGCAACGGAAAAGAAATATACATTGTAAACGGCGAAATAAAACCGGGAATACGTACTCCGAAAATATGGAAAATCACCTTTTGAAAATTATCACGAATAATTGATGAAGAAATGCATTTTTTTTATAAACAATATACGTAAATTGCTTGTTAAAACTTTATTCTAATAATACTATCCTATGATTTATACCACCTTATCCGAAAGCAAACGCATCGAAAGTTTGCACCCTAAATTCAGGGAATTATTCGATTTTGTTAAAAACAACGACTTGTTGAATCGTGAAACCGGAAGAATAGAACTCGACGGAGATTTACTTTTTATAAACAACGTGAATCCGACCATGATGAACTCCGAAGAACAGGTACTGGAGGTTCACAGACAATACATTGACGTTCACTTCCCGCTCGACAGAGCTGAAATTATCGGTGTAAAACCACTTGCCGACTGTACTGCCCTGAAATCGTCATATAACGAAAAAGACGATTATGCCTTATATTCTGACGCTCCAACCAACCTTTTGACGGTACAACCCGGAGAGTTTCTTATCGTCTATCCCGAAGATGCACATGCGCCGGTCATTGGAGATGGAAAATTAAGGAAATTGATAGCAAAGGTGAAACTCGATTAGGTATTTTGCCTTTCAGCATGTAAAGTCAAAGAAAGAAATCACAAACAAATTAATAATAAAACAGAAAACAAATTATGATTTTCGATTTAAGTTCAAAAATCACGCTTGAACGGATTCCGATCCGCTACTACCGCACAACCGATCCGGTTGAAGCCATCCGTCAGACCCGGTTCGAAAAACTCCGGACAGAAATTTATGAAACCGAAACAGAAGGCGCGGCAGTAGTAGCCCGGGAAATAGCTTCGCTTATCAGGTTGAAGGCTGAAAAAGGGCAGACCTGTGTACTGGCCATCCCCGGAGGCTACACGCCGATGAGTGTGTACAAGGAACTCGTAAGAATGCACCGCGAAGAAGAACTTTCGTTTCGTAATGTGTACATTTTTAATGTCAACGAGTTTTTCCCGGTTAACATCAAGCAGCATTCCAACGGAAGAATTCTGCGTGAATACCTGATCAGTAAGGTAGATTTGCCTGAAGGCCATTTCTTTACACCCGACGAATCGATTACACGCGAAAATGTGTATGAATTCTGTCAGAATTACGAAGCCAAAATTGAAGAACTGGGCGGGCTGGACTATATCATCGCTTCCATTGGCATGGTAGGAAACCTGGCTTACAACGAATCCGGATCGCAAACAGGCTCCACTACGCGCCTGATGCTGCTCGATGCCCAAAGCCGTACTGATCTGCAGCATTTCTACCTCTCCTCGGCGGATGTTCCCGAAAGTGCCATTACGATGGGTATTGCCACATTCCTGGAAGCACGTAAGGCAGTACTGCTCGTATGGGGTGAAACAAAATCAAGCATTCTGAAAGACATCATCGAGGGCAAAGCCGATGATAAAGTGCCGGCTTCGTTCCTGCAATTGCACAAAAATGCGCATGCTGTAGTCGATCTCACTGCCGCACAACATCTCACCCGTATCAGTCATCCCTGGCTGGTGGGCTCGTGCGAATGGAGCGACATGCTCACCCGCCGCGCTATCGTGTGGCTTTGTCAGCAAACCGGAAAACCAATTCTTAAACTGACCAATAAAGACTACAACCAATACGGACTCAACGAATTGCTCGCCTTGTATGGTTCGGCTTATAATGTCAACATCAAAATTTTCAACGACCTGCAGCGTACCATTACCGGCTGGCCCGGCGGAAAACCCAATGCCGATGACAGCAACCGGCCGGAGCGCGCCAACCCTTATCCCAAACGGGTGATCATTTTCAGTCCGCATCCCGATGACGATGTGATTTCCATGGGAGGCACTTTCCAGCGTCTGGTTGAGCAGAATCACGACGTACATGTAGCGTATCAGACATCAGGCAACATTGCCGTAGGTGACGATGAAGCCATTCGTTATCTGGCGCTGATGGGCAATGTGCTCGAACGTTTTGATCCCTCCGATAACATTTTGAAAGGAAAATATCAGGATATGTACCGTTTCCTCACTCAGGAAAAGAAAACAGGCGATGTTGACACCATCGACATACTGTATCTGAAAGGGAGAATACGCCGCGAAGAAGCCCGTGCAGCCTGCCGCTACAACGGAGTCCCGATGGATCGTGTACATCACCTCGATCTGCCGTTTTATGAAACCGGTAAAATAAAAAAAGGGGATATTTCTGAAAAGGATGTCAAAATAATTGTTGAACTGCTGCAATCGGTCAAACCTCACCAGATCTTCGTAGCCGGCGACCTGGCCGACCCGCACGGAACGCACAAAGTATGTCTGGATGCTACGCTGGCAGCCATTCACGAACTGAAAGATGAAGCATGGATGGACGATTGCCGCGTGTGGATGTACCGGGGCGCCTGGGCAGAGTGGGAGATTGATCACATCGAAATGGCTGTTCCGATCAGTCCGGAAGAGTTGCGCCGCAAACGTAATTCCATTCTGAAACATCAATCCCAGATGGAAAGCGCTCCATTCCTCGGCAACGACGAACGGCTCTTCTGGCAGCGTGCCGAAGAACGCAACCAGGCTACAGCCAACATGTACAGCAAACTCGGACTGGCTTCTTACGAAGCTATTGAGGCATTTGTGGAATATAAGAAAATGTAAAATCCGGCTTTATCAGATAATGATTCAGAGAACGCTCATTTCAAACAGATTTGAGCGTTTTCTGTTTTTTTTGCTTTGTTTTAATTTTATTTAACACATACGATGCAGCGTTTTGAGGTAAAATTCCATCATATAATAAAAGGCAAAATTTAATCCATGGAAATTAAGATTAAAACTTCATTGTTTGTTGTGCTGATTGTTTCATTGTCATTAAGTAAAATGGGTTGCGAAAGCGAAAATGTGAATGACAGGGGTAAGCTGATGAAGAGTTGGACTCGATCTTACGAAGAAGAAACTGCTGGAATGATGATGTTTCGTCCTTCTGTTTTTAAGGAATTTGCTCCGAGCCGGTACAGACAGGTTATTCAATTCGAGAATAATAACAAATGCGTTTATTCTGTCTTAGCTCCTAACGATGCGCATTTCATGGCGGCAGGGACGTGGTATTTTAATGAAACCGAAAAAAATATACAAATCAGAAACGCCGAAAATGAAATTCTGTATGATTATAAAGTTGTTATTTTAGAAAAAAATAAGTTAGTTGTTACTAATTGATTCCCCATAAATTTTGTTTTATAAGTTTGTTTTTAGTTTAAGTAAAAAGGCTCTGTTCGTGAGAACGGAGCCTTTTTGATTCGTTGTATTCCTGTACGTTTTGGCCGGAATTATCCGAAATCGTCGAATCGCAGATTTTCTCTCGGCACTCCCAGATCCCAAAGCATATTCTCCACTGCTTTAGCCATCGGACCGGGTCCGCACATGTAGTATTCGATATCTTCCGGGGCATCGTGTTTGCTCAGATAGGTATCATGAAGCACCTGATGAACAAATCCTGCGGTATATTTTACACCGGCGGCATCGGCAGCCGGATCGGGGCGGTCAAGCGCCAGGTGGAAAGTGAAATTCGGAAATTCTTTTTCGAGTTTCAGAAAATCTTCCATGTAGAAAACTTCGTTAAGGGCACGGGCGCCGTAGTAATAGGCTATTTTCCGGTCTTTAATTTTCAGCGTTTCAAGCAGATGAAGCAAATGAGAACGGAGAGGTGCCATACCAGCTCCACCACCGATGTAAATCATCTCGTTTTTGGTGTCGAGTACCGGATGGAATTCGCCGAAAGGACCGGAAACAAAGACTTTGTCTCCCGGTTTCAGATTAAATATGTAGGATGAAGCAATACCGGCAGGTACTTTAGCCCAGTTGTTGGCTGCCTTGTCCCAGGGTGGAGTGGCTATACGTACGTTTAGCATCACGATATCTCCTTCGGCAGGGTGGTTGGCCATGGAGTAGGCGCGCATGGTTTCGTCAGCATTGGATGCGGTCAAATCCCACATCTTATACTTATCCCACTCGGCTCGAAAACGTTCCTCAACGTCGAATTCGCTGTATTTCAGGTTGTATTTCGGAATATCTATTTGAATGTAACTTCCCGAAACGAAGTTCAAATGTTCGCCTGCAGGCAGTTTTACCTTAAATTCCTTGATAAATGTTGCCACATTATGGTTTGATATCACTTCGCATTCCCATTTCTTTATATCCAGGATAGACGGATTGACTTTGATAGAAAGGTCGTTTTTTACCTTCACCTGACAACTAAGCCGCCAGTTGTCCTTTATTTCCTTGCGTGAGAAATGGACAGCTTCAGTAGGCAATATCTCGCCTGCTCCTGATTCTACCTGACAGCGACACTCGGCACAGGTTGCACCGCCACCGCATGCCGAAGGCAGAAATATGTTGTTGACAGCCAGTGTGGTAAGTAAACTTCCACCTGCCTCGGTGGTTATTACTTTGTCATCGTTGATAGTGATTTTTACTTCACCGGACTGTACCAGGTAATTCTTGGCAATGATGAGAATTACGACCAAAAGCAGTATTACGATTAAAAAAACCGCCAAACTGGAAAAAACCGCAGTGGGATTAATAGCTAATATCATTGTTCTTGTATAAAATGTTTTAGTTTGATTTGGAAATGAGAAAACGAATACACGAATTAACTCAATATACTGATTAACTATATTTTCAATCCTGAGAATGCCAGAAAGGCAATGCCCATCAACGCCACTGTAATAAACGTGATGCCCAGTCCGCGCAGAGGTTTCGGCACGTTGGAATACTCCATCTTTTCGCGGATGGCAGCCAGTCCGACGATAGCCAGCAGCCAGCCCACACCCGAACCCAAAGCATAGGAAGTAGCTTCGCCAATATTGACAAAGGCACGTTGCTGCATGAAGAGCGATCCACCCATGATGGCACAGTTAACAGCAATAAGCGGCAGGAATATCCCGAGTGATGCGTGGAGCGAGGGAGTGAATTTTTCAACCACCATCTCTACCAGCTGTGTCATGGCTGCAATTACTGCTATGAACAAAATAAATGCAAGGTAACTCAAATCCAGCGAAGCCAGACCCGGACTCAGCCATTTCAACGCACCTTCTTTCAGCACGTAGTTTTCGAGCAGGTAGTTCACAGGCAGCGTAATACCCAGCACAAAGATTACTGCCAAACCCAAACCCAACGAGGTCTTTACATTTCTGGAAACGGCCAGGTAAGAGCACATTCCCAAAAAGTAAGCGAAAATCATATTGTCAACAAAAATTGACTTTACGAATATGTTAGCTATATTTTCCATATTATTAATTGCCCCCTGAGCCCGTTCGGCTGAACTCACATAGTAGCCTGAATGGGGAATTTAAGAGCGTTGATTAGTGTTTTTTTATGATTATAATATGATTTATATAAATTAAATTCAACTTAATGAATTCTTGAAAAAATCAAACTTCAGTTTTCAGACTGCATTTATAGAATTCCACCAAAACTCCCCTTTTGGGGTAAGAGAGCAGGTGTAGTTATTTATTTTTCCTGTAAATCCTTGTTAGCTGCCCGGTGTATCCAGATAAGACAAGCTACAAGAATCAGAGCCATCGGCGGCATCATCATCATGCCGTTGTTCACATATCCGGCATCATAGAATGACTGTGGAATGATTCTGTAGTTCAGCAGGGTGCCCGAACCCAGCAATTCGCGTACGAATGCCACTGCAGCCAGAATCCAGGCATAACCAATCCCGTTGCCTAATCCATCCAGGAATGATTCCCAGGGCTTGTTACCCATGGCAAATGCCTCCAGACGACCCATCAGAATACAGTTGGTGATGATCAAACCGATATAAACCGAAAGCTGAACGCTCACATCGTAGGCAAAAGCTTTAAGGAATTCGCTCACCACCGTAACCAGCGCAGCCACTACTACCAGCTGAACAATGATTCGGATTCGGTTTGGGATGGTATTACGTAATAACGAAATAATTACGTTCGAGAGAGCCACGATGATTGTTACAGAAAGTCCCATCACCAATGCCGGTTCCAGTTTGGCAGTTACGGCCAGGGCCGAACAGATACCCAGTACCTGTACCATGATGGGGTTGTTTTTGCTCAACGGTCCCAACAATACTTGTTTTGATTTTGCAGATAATAACTTACTCATTTTGCAGTTCCTCCATCAGTTACTTGTCCTAAAAAATTTTCGTACTGTCCAATGCTTTTCATCAGCATCACATCTACGCCATGGCTGGTAATGGTTCCTCCTGAAATGCCGTCCACGTAGTCTTTTCCTTCGGCCTGCTGACCCGGTTTAACCACGGCAATGGAAACAAATTTATTTTCGGCGTTTTTGATTTTTTTATTTATAAACTCATTCTGAAAATGTTTGGTGGCAATTTCAGCGCCCAGTCCCGGAGTTTCGCTTGCGTGCATGAAGTAGGATCCGAAAACCGTGTTTTTATCTTCGTTGAAGGAAATGTATCCCCAGATAGGGCCCCAAAGTCCGGCTCCGCGCAGTGAGAGTATGTATTTTGTCTGTCCTTCCACCGTGGCAAGATATACAGGAAGTTCTCTTTTTTCGAGCGGTTTGCTCATTTCTTTGGCAATATCAACGTTGAACGCTTTATCTCTGTCGTCAGAAATAACTTCACCCCGGTAGTTGATGATGATTGCTTTCGGGATGTACTGATTGTAAAGCGCTTCGGCATCCTGTCCGGCAGTGGAAATATTCAGCGAACTGAGTATCTGCTTTTTCTTGTCAAGTTCCACGTTAGCCGTTTGTTTCTCTTTCAAAATGCCGGATACTAATGCCAACAGCAAGGCTACAACTACTACCATGACGGCAGCATAGATAATTGTATAACTATTTTTATTTGTATTCATTTTTATCGTGTTTACTTGTTGGCAACTCTTTTCAGACGGCGTTTGATATTAGAATCAACCACATAGTAGTCAATCAGAGGTGCAAAAATGTTCATTAGCAGAATGGCGAGCATCATACCCTCGGCGTAACCCGGGTTGAGTACACGTATAACAATGGCAAGAGCGCCAATCAGAAAACCGTAAATCCATTTTCCGGTTTCGGTGCGCGATCCTGTTACCGGATCGGTAGCCATAAATACGGCTCCAAATGCAAAACCTCCTAAAGCCAGATGCCAGAACCACGGCAGGTTGGCAGCTGCAGTGTCAGGCCCGAACTGATTGAAAATCAGAGCCATCAAAGCTCCTCCTGTGAAAACAGAAAGCATTATTTTCCAGCTTGCAACGCGTGTAAGCAACAATATCAAAGCGCCAATGGCAATGGCAATAACAGAAGTTTCACCGATTGAGCCCGGAATCAGGCCTGTTACAGCATCCATCAGCGAGAAAGGATGACCGAACATATTGAGTACAGTAGTATCGGAAGTGGTGGCTGTAGCTATTTGTCCGAGAGGAGTAGCTCCGGAAAAACCATCAACAACAGAACCGCCGCCTAAACCGAACGTTTCTTTAGTTCGAATCCAAACCTTGTCGCCCGACATGGATTGCGGATAGGCAAAGAAAAGGAATGCGCGTGTAACTAATGCCACGTTGAAGATGTTCATGCCTGTACCACCAAATACTTCTTTGGCAAAAATCACTGCAAAAGCCGTGGCGATGGCAACCATCCAGAGAGGTGTATCTACCGGAACGATGAGCGGGATAAGCATCCCCGTAACCAGAAAACCTTCCTGAACTTCTTCCTTGCGGATTTGCGCCCCGGCAAATTCGATACTCAATCCTACACCATACGATACCACAACGATGGGAAGTACTGCCAAAAGTCCGTAAACGAACAGGGTGAAAAATCCGGCGTCGGCCAGGCCTATGGCATTGAAATGCTGGTAGCCAACATTATACATGCCGAAAAGCAGAGCCGGAATCAGTGCAATGACCACCATAATCATGGTACGTTTACTGTCAACGGCGTCGTGAATATGGGCTCCCTGGCGTTTTGATGTGGTATTCGGGACAAATAAAAATGTTTCAAACGCGTCGAAAGTAGAGTGTAATTTCTCAAATTTTCCGCCGGGCAAGAAGTTTGGTTTTACTTTGTCAACTAATTTTCTTAATGAATTCATAATTTTAATCTGCCCCCTAACCCCCTATTGGGGGAATATCTTGAGGTTTATAAAAAAGTTAATCGATTTCTATATTTCGTAATATGATTATTTAATCTCTTTTTCCCACTTAAAATACCCCTTCAGGCTTCAACGTGAGCTCAGCCGAACGGGGTCAGGGGTCATTACTCTACTTCCTGTTTCAATACATCAAGCGCTTCGCGAACGATGGCCTGAAGTGGTAATTTGGAAGTATCAACAAATTCGCACAGTGCAAAATCTTCGGGAGCCACTTCGTAGGCACCCAGATTTTCCATGCGGTCAATGTTTTTGGCAATCATAGCTTTGATAAGCTGTTCGGGAAGTATGTCCATCGGAAATACTTTGTCCCACTCGCCCGACATGATGATAGAGCGTGGTCCGCCCAGCAAACGGGCATCGTATTTGAACTTTTTACGCGGAAGCAGTTTGGTGAAAAACATGTTACTTGCACTGAATTTATCCAGTCGCGGCATAGCCCATCCAAAGAGTTCGTGTGTTTCACTTCCTTCTTCAATCACGCTTATTTGTGATGCGTAAGGGGTTAGAAATCCGTTTTCGCTTATTTGTGTACCGCTAAGCAGGTTACCGCTCACATATCGTAGCGAATAGCTGACTTTTTTCAGATTTCCTTTTACCAGGTCCGTTATGCAGTTTCCGGCGATGGTTTCAAAGTATTGCGGATTTTCAACCTCGGGTCCGGTCAGTGCAATGGTTTTGGTCATATCCACCACGCCTTTCGAAAACAGCCGCCCAACAATGGCAACATCCTGCGGATTGACCGTCCAGACGGTTTCGCCCTTGTTTATCGGGTTTACTTTGTTGATTTGAACACCGACATTTCCTGCCGGATGTACGCCCGTGAAGATGGTTGTTTCAACTCCTTTTACCGTAGCGAAAATGGAACTGGCCGATTTTATCCCGATATGAACTTTACCTGAAGTAAGTTTACCTAAAGCATCTACGCCGGCCTGAAAATCATTCATTTTATCCTTCATCACAAACTCATAATCGGGTGCAAGCGGTGCGGAATCAAATCCGGAAATAAAAATGGCTTTTGGTGTACGGTCCGGATTGGCAATCGTGTCGTAGGGTCGTTGCTGGATCAGTGTCCACATGCCCGACTCCAGCAAGAGTGATTTAACCTCTCCGGCAGTAAGTTCGCTGGTCTTTTTTACTCGGAACTGCAAAAATTCTTGCTGAACATTCACATCGATCACTATGCTCAACACTTTACGTCTTTCGCCACGCTTAATTTCACGTATGGTACCACTCACGGGCGATACGAATTTCATGTTTTCGTAATTCTTATTGTAAAAAAGCGGAGTGCCGGCTTTGATAGCCTCTCCTTCTTTTACAGTAATTTTGGGTGTAATGCCGTGATAATGGTCAGGAATAATTTCGATTAGGCGTGAAGGTTGGATTTTTGATATTTTCTCAATGGCTTTGCCTTCGATTATAATATCCAGTCCTTTGTTTATTTTTATTGTATTTGCCATTAAAACAGTAGTTGAGTTATATTTCACAAAAAAACGGTGCAAATATACCTTTAAATTTTCAATTAATAAAGAAATAATTCAGTAATTTGAGCTATAAAAACAAAATTTATTTAGAATAGTTCTAAAACTTTATTTTTTAACTCTAAAAAGTTATATTTGAAAATGATTATTTGTTTTATCACGAATGTTATTTTAAAAAATAATGTAACTTTGTAACAATAACATTTAATACTGAAATAGTATGGTACTGACAATTGTTTTAATAGTGGTTTTTTTGCTGGCTCTGTTTGTGATGTCGGCCTATAATCGTCTTGTGCGCCTGCGCAACACTCGTGAAAATGCATTTGCAGATATTGATGTGCAGTTGAAACAGCGTCATGATCTGATTCCGCAATTAGTGGAATCGGTAAAAGGGTATATGAAACACGAAAGCGATACGCTGATTAAAGTTACGGAAGCCCGTACAGCAGCAATGTCGGCTCAAAGCATTCCGGAAAAAATAGCTACTGAAAATCAGCTTTCATCTGCATTGAGTGGGTTGAAGGTTTCGCTTGAGGCGTATCCGGATTTGAAAGCAAGCGCCAATTTTCTGCAACTTCAGGAAGAAATGGCCGATATTGAGAATAAACTGGCATCCGTTCGCCGCTATTTCAACACCACTACCCGTGAATACAATAATGCAGTGGAAACTTTCCCGGCCAATTTGATTGCAGGTATGTTTAATTTCCGCCGTGAAACCATGTTTGACGTAGGTGACGAACGTTCCGACTTGAACAAAGCTCCACAGGTAAGTTTCTAATCAGGTGAGTTACGTTGGTTTACAGACACAAATCAGAAGAAACACTTTTCGTTCGGTTCTGATGTTAATTCTTTTTCCATGTGTGATTTTAATGCTCACATGGCTGGGGATTGTTGCGTTCAATACATTCGGTTACAACACCCACACATCCTACCCGGAATACAGCGTTCAAAGCGCCGAAACGGTTGGTTTTTTGGGAGTTGCACCCTGGGTTTTCGGAGTCTGTATGATCTGGTTTATCATCGCCTATTTCTCCCATACTTTTATAATCAATAAAGCCACGGGAGCCAGACCGCTGGAACGGATGGAAAATAAACGGGTGTACAACCTGGTGGAAAACCTCTGTATGGCAAGCGGTATGCAAATGCCTATAGTGAATGTGATTGAGGATGATTCGTTGAATGCTTTTGCAAGCGGGATAAACAAAAAAAATCAAACCGTAACTCTTTCACGCGGAATCATTAATACGCTGAATGATCGTGAACTGGAGGCTGTCATAGCACATGAACTTACTCACATCCGCAATCACGATGTGAAAGTCATGATGGTTGCCATTGTATTTGTCGGAATTTTCTCGTTTTTGACACAGTTCCTTTCGCGTGTATTAATTCAAAGACCCAGGGTGTCAGCCGGGAAAAACGATAAGGGCAGCGGAGCACTACTGATTGCGCTGATTTTAGTTCTGGCAGCTATCGGATATGCCATTACGATACTGATGAAACTGGCCATTTCCCGAAAAAGAGAATATATGGCTGATGCCGGTAGTGCCGAAATGACTAAAAATCCAGCAGGATTGGCATCTGCCTTGCGTAAAATCTCCAAAGACCCATTGATAGAAGCCGTAGAGCAAAACGATGTGGCTCAACTGTTTATCGAAAATCCGATGAAAAAAGGAGCTTCGTTTTTGAATGAATTGTTTGCTACCCATCCGCCCATAGAGAAACGGATTGCGTTTCTGGAACAGCTTTAAATTAGTTTTTCGTTTTCAGTTTGACAGCATTCAGACATTCAATATTTTATTATTAGAATGTTAAATGATGCTTATTAATATAAATCTGTAGTGTCTGCGTTATCTGTGTTCAACTTATTGAAATATTCCACCAATTCACCGAAACTATCAAATTTCACATCGTAATCATCCGTATTTCCAAAACCGTATGATACAAATCCAAACGGAATTGCGGCTTTGCGGGTTTCCAGACCGTCGCTGAGTGTGTCGCCGATATAAATGGTTGATTTCAGGTTGTTTCTTTCGATCAGCAGTTTTATGTTTTCGCTTTTCGGAAGGAAGTTCTGACCGTATTCCTGGTAATCGGTAAAGATTTCTTCGGTTCCGGTATATTTCATGAATTTCACCAGGCCACCTTCTTCGCAGTTACTGAGGAGAAAAAGTTTGTATTTTTCTTTCAGCTTTTCCAGTCCGGTAAGTACGTCGGGAAAAATGGTCGGTTGTAAATTTCCGGAAGCTACCAGTTCGTCATAAGCGTCAAAGACGGCATACATCAACTCGGTACGTTTTTGTTCGGTGCTTTCGGGTACGATGGCGTTCATCATCTGTCCTATTTCTTTTCCCATCTGTCCCAGCAAGTCAGCCCGCGTTACCCGTTCGCTGTGTCCGGTTTTTCCCAAACCATTGTTCCATGCTGTCACGTAGGAATTTACGTTGTCCCACAGTGTGCCGTCCATATCGAAAATTAAGCTGTCAAAGCCTTTATTCATAGTGCCTGATTTGCTGTGTTTTCTGATTTATACTTTTTATTGTCCTCTTTATCACAGTATTCATATACTTATCAGGTGCCTGCACCAGCAGCAAAGCAGCTGCAATCACCACCATGCCGAGAATGGTCGGCAAATCGGGGCTTTCACCTTTCACAAAAATCCAGCTCAGAATACTTCCTGTAACCGGAATGATGAATTTCCAGATGTTCAGTTCAGATACTTTTACACCGGGCCTGTTGAGCAATCCGTACCAAAGCGAGAATGCGGCTGCCGAGATAAATGCCAGCCAAAACAATGCACCGTAAAATTCGGCCGGAAACTGAAACGATTTTGGTTTCTCAACGATGAGTGAGGTAATCAGCAACATAATTCCACCCGAAAAATTGGCAAACGATGTGAGGGCATAAGGTGAAATATTGCTCTCTTTCTTCTTTACCACCATAATATTTGTGTAACTTCCTACAATGTTGCTCAGCAGAAGCAAGCCAATTCCCGGGTAGAACGACGGGTTACCAACCGATATTTTTCCTTTTGCCAGGCTGATAAATACAATTCCTGAAAAACCCAGCAAGATAGCTGACATTTTTCGCAGAGTCATTTTGTCGTTTTTCAGGGTCAGGTGTGCCATGATGGCCACAAAGAGCGGTCCGGCTCCTACGATGATGGATGAAGTGGCACCGGGCACTTTGTCGATGCCGAGAAAAAACAGTCCGTACTGCAGAAATGTCTGTACGAATGCAAACAGAAGCATGAATCGCCAGTGAGTTTTCACCGCCCGGAGCAAGTTAATTTTCCTGAAATACATCACCGGCAGCAACATCAATCCGGCTAATATAAACCGGACGCCCGAAAGGAAAATCGGTTCGGCATACTGAAGACCGATTTTGGCACCTGCAAATGCCGACCCCCATAGTAAACAAGCTATAATAGCTCTTATCCGCATAAAAAAAATGACTTTATAAAGAAAGACGAGCACTTGTCACCCGTCTTTCTCCTTGCTAAAAAAATTATCAAAAAAATAAATTTATCCTATCCGCAGCGGGAGTAAGCGCAGTTTTTACAGGTGAGGCATCCTTCCTGATAAACCAGTGTTTTTTGTCCGCAATGCGGGCAGGCTTGTTCCGAGATTTGTGTGCCATCCGGGATGTATTTTTTCAGGGCGCGTTCCACACCTACTTTCCAGGTATTGATGGATTCGCTGTCGAGCTGCAGGCCCGATACCAGTTTGATGACCTGATCGATGGGCATTCCGTAACGCAATACACCCGATATCAACTTGGCATAGTTCCAGAATTCCTTGTCGAATTTGTACGAAAGTCCTTCCACGGTGGTTTTGAAGCCCCGTTTGTTCACAAACTGGAAGTCGTAGCGGCTTTGTCCTTCATCGTTTTTTACCTTGATGATTTTTCCTTCAGTCACCGTTTTGGGCAGCATTATTCCGTCGTCATCATCGGCTATTCCGGTGAAAATCTCGTAAGGTCTTCCGTCTTTGAGCCCTACAAAGGCTATCCATTTGTCTTTATTGTTCTGGAAACGAACCACCTCGCAGTTCAATACTGCCGGACGTACCAGCGGTGTGGCAGAATCGTAGCAAATGCAATGTTCCTTATCGTCTTTCTTTTCGTCGTCGTTTTTCTTTTCTTCCACAGCTAAAAGTACTCCTGCCCTGGACCCGTCGCGATATACGGTAACTCCTTTACAGCCGGACTTCCAGGCTTCTTCGTAGAGTTGACCTACCAGTTCTTCCGATACGTCGTTGGGCAGATTGATGGTGACACTGATGGAGTGATCCACCCATTTCTGGATCCGACCCTGCATCTGAACTTTTTTCAGCCAGTCCACATCGTTGGAGGTTGCCTTGTAGTAGGGCGATCTGGCTACCAGCTGGTCTAATTCATCTTTGGAGTAATGTTTTGAAATCGAAATATTATTCACTTCCATCCAGGTGATGAATTTATGGTGGAAAACCACGTATTCTTCCCAGGAATCGCCGTTTTCATCCACAAAATCGACCGTTACGTTTTTGTCGTTCGGATTCACTTTCCGGCGGCGTGTGTACACAGGCATAAATACGGGTTCGATACCTGAAGTAGTTTGCGTCATGATGCTGGTAGTGCCGGTAGGGGCAATGGTGAGACAGGCAATGTTTCGGCGACCATATTTTACCATATCGTTGTACAATTGTTCATCGGCTTCTTTCAAACGCAGGATATACGGATTGTTTTCTTCGCGTTTGGCATCATATACTGTAAATGCACCGCGTTCTTTTGCCATATTTACTGAAGAACGGTAAGCTGCAAGGGCAACGGTTTTATGTACCTTTTCGGAGAAATCGATTGCTTCGTCGGTTCCATAGCGAAGTCCCAGTGATGCCAGCATATCGCCTTCGGCAGTAGTGCCAACGCCTGTTCTGCGGCCTTGTGAAGTTTTTGCCTTAATTTTTTCCCAGAGTTGAAACTCGGTGTTCTTGATATCATCGTTTTCCGGATCCGACTGAATTTTTTCAAGAATCTTGTCAATTTTTTCCATTTCGAGATCGATGATGTCGTCCATTATGCGCTGAGCCAGTTGTACGTGTTTTTCGAACAGTTCGAAATCGAACGATGCTTCGGGGGTGAATGGATTTTTCACGTATGAATACATATTGATGGCCAGCAGGCGGCAGCTGTCGTAGGGACACAGGGGAATTTCGCCGCACGGATTGGTCGAAACAGTTCGGTAACCCAGGTCGGCGTAGCAATCGGGTACCGATTCGCGGGTAATCGTATCCCAGAAGAGTACGCCCGGTTCGGCCGATTTCCAGGCATTGTGAATGATTTTATTCCAGAGAGCTTCGGCATTGATGTCTTTTTTGAACCACGGATTGTTGCTGTAGATAGGATACTGCTGTGTGTAATTGTGTTTTTCGGTTACAGCTTTCATAAAATCATCGTCAATTTTCACCGATACGTTGGCACCCGTAACTTTTCCGGCTTCCAGTTTGGCGTCGATAAACGACTCCGAATCAGGATGTTTGATGGATACGGTAAGCATGAGAGCTCCGCGGCGCCCGTCCTGAGCCACTTCGCGGGTTGAGTTGGAGTAGCGTTCCATAAAAGGTACAATACCGGTGGATGTAAGTGCCGAGTTCTTTACCGGCGATCCTTTCGGGCGGATGTGTGACAGGTCGTGACCTACTCCGCCGCGTCTTTTCATCAGCTGAACCTGTTCTTCGTCAATTTTGATGATTGCGCCGTAGGAATCCGAATCGCCATCGAAACCAATGACAAAACAATTGGACAAGGATGCTACCTGGTATTCATTTCCGATACCGGTCATTGGGCTGCCCTGAGGCACGATGTACTTGAAGTCCCTGAGAAGTTCGAAAAGTTCTTCCTTCGAAAGTGGATTTGGATATTTTGATTCAATTCGGGCAATTTCTGAAGCAAGCCGGCGGTGCATATCGTCCGGTGTAAGCTCATAGATGTTGCCAAATGAATCTTTCAACGCATACTTGGTTGCCCATACTCTCGTAGCCAGGTCGTCGCCGCGAAAATATTTCAGCGTTTCGTTTTCCACTTCTTGTTGATTAAAAATCTTTTTTTCCACAATTTTTTTTGTTGTTTATGTTGTTTACAGATTAAATTCAGAGACTTAAATAAAATTCAGAATTGAATTTTCAAGACTACAATGTTAGTGAAATATTTTGAATATAAGGCAAAATAATTACAAAAAGTTTTATTGCGATTATATAAAATTTTCCAAAATAAAAATTAAATAACAGTATATCAGTGATATATGTATTTGTTTTTAACAAAAAGTTTTCCAAAAATATTTTTTACGTTTTTAATACACTTTTTTTTCTTAAGTTTATGCATTGTTTTGTTTTATATCAATTTTCAGAAAAAATATTTCTACTTTTTCTTAAGTTCCTGAATTTGATTGAATTTAATCCCATGAATGGATAGCTCTTTTAATTTGTTTGTTTTACATGTCCACAGAAAATATTCAACTTTTGAAAAACAATCAAGAAAATAGATTTTTACATGACAGACTTTCAAAATTTTAGTAATTTTGCAACAAATATAAAATTGAAAATAAAATGGAAAAGATAAAAGTTGCCGTAATAGGCTATGGGAATATTGGTAAATCAGTGATAGAAGCCATCGAAGTTTCACCCGATTTTGAACTGGCTGGTGTGGTGCGCAGAAGTACGGTGCTGAATGTTAAGGAAGCAAAAGAACTGAACGGAATTCCGGTTGTTGACGATATTGATAAGCTGGGCGGTGTGAAAGTGGCTGTATTGTGTGCACCTACGCGCAGCATACCTGATATGGCAAAAAAAATGCTGGCTAAGGGTATCAATACGGTGGATAGTTATGATATTCACAGTAGTATCTGGGAGTTGAAGCAGGAGTTGGAGCCGGTAGCCAGGCATTACAATGCTGTATCGGTGATTTCGGCAGGCTGGGATCCGGGCAGCGATTCGGTAGTGCGGGCGTTGCTCCAGGCTGTTGCTCCCAAAGGGATTACGTATACCAATTTCGGACCAGGTATGAGCATGGGGCATTCTGTAGCCGTAAAAGCCATAAAGGGAGTGAAAAAAGGACTTTCGATGACCATTCCTCTCGGCACCGGTATTCACAGGCGTATGGTATATGTAGAAATTGAAGGCGGTGTTGATTTCGAACAGGTGGTAAACGACATTAAAACGGATGCATATTTTGCTCACGACGAAACGCACGTATTTCAGGTAGATGACGTGGATAACCTGCAGGATATGGGTCACGGCGTGAATATGGTTCGCAAAGGTGTTTCGGGTAAAACGCAGAACCAGCTTTTCGAGTTCAACATGAAAATAAACAATCCGGCGCTCACTGCACAGGTGCTTGTGGCGTGTGCCCGTGCATCCCTGCGTTTGAATCCGGGAGCATACACCATGATCGAAATTCCGGTAGTTGATTTGCTGTATGGCAGCAGGGAAGATTTGATTAAAAAGCTTGTGTAATACAACCAAAATGTGTTTCAGGAATGAAATCATCATGTGTCAATTATTAAAGGTATGAAAACGAATTATGCAGATTTTATTTAAACATACATAAATGAATTAGTTATTAAAAATAAAACACAGCAAATGACAGATCAGGCATTATCCAAAAAACAATACCAGTATATATTGTTGATACTTATACTGGCTATTGGTTTTATTATCTTCCAGCAAATGCGTCCTTACATAGGCGGTTTTTTGGGAGCCAGCACGCTGTATGTGTTGCTGCGCGGACAGATGAAAGTGCTGACCGGGAAAAAGAAAATGTCGCGGGGATTAGCTGCAACATTGATTCTGCTCGAAGCACTGTTTATTTTCCTTATTCCGCTTACCGGAATCGGATTTTTGGCAGTCGATACTATTTCGGGAATTAAAATTGATCCTGATGCACTCAAAGAATCGGTAATTAATGTTATTGACGCCATTGAAAACCGTTTTAATATCAAACTGTTTACGCCTGAGAATCTGTCGTTTATTCCAAAACTGGGCACTAATCTGGTTCAGGCGCTGGCAGCCAATTCGTATTCTTTTGTAATGAATACGGTGGTAATATTGTTTGTACTTTATTTCATGCTTTACGGTTCCGATGATTTTGAAGCCACCATACGCGAAATTCTGCCCTTTTCGCCCGAAAACAAGCAGTCTTTCGTTCGTGAAACGAAATCAATTATACAGGCTAATGTATTGGGAATACCTTTACTGGCAATTATTCAGGGATTTTTTGCCTATCTGGGGTATTTTATTATCGGAGTGTCCAGTCCGGTTTTATACGCCGTGCTTACTGCATTTGCCACTATCATTCCGCTGGTGGGCACAGCCGTGGTGTATATTCCGCTGGCAATAGCCTTTGTCATACAGCACAGATACGGAGCTGCCATTGCTGTAGCACTGTATGGTATGATCGTAATCGGTACGGTTGATAATATATTTCGTCTGCTACTGCAGAAAAAACTGGCTGATATTCATCCGCTTATAACTATTTTTGGGGTAATTATCGGAATTCCGATGTTTGGATTCTGGGGTGTGATTTTCGGGCCTCTGCTGTTATCGGTATTTATTTTGTTTTTTAATATGTACAGACGCGATTTCATTCCCGGTTCGGCTGCCAGAATTAACATCACCTCGCCATTCAAAGCCAGGGATTATATGGAGATAAGGAATATAAAATTTCCGGCTACACTCTCGAAAAATCCAAAGAAAAAAAATGCTAAATCAGACTCAGCATCTGACACTAAAAGCGATTAGCATACAGAAAATATTGTTCTAAGAAAAAAAATCCGGTTTTTCAACCGGATTTTTTAGTATTATTTGATTTTATATTTGCATTCTGCTTTTCCCTTTGCGATGTTGGTAAGCTTGCTTTTGAGCAACTGACGCCGGAGGGGTTTGATACGGTCGGTAAACAAATGCCCTTCCAGGTGGTCGTATTCATGTTGCACAACCCGGGCTTTGAAGTCATCGAGTTCGAGAATGTGCTCGTTGAAGTCGATATCGAAGTAGCGGATCTTGATGTATTCCGGACGAACAACCGTTTCGCTTATTCCAGGTACGCTCAGACAGCCTTCGTCATAAGCTACTTCTTCTTCGCTTTCTTCGAGTATTTCGGGATTAATCATCGTAACTTTGAAGTCGCCCAAATCCGGATGTTCTTCTTTGAGCGGTGCCAGATCAACTACAAACAGCCGTATGGCCAATCCGATTTGTGGAGCGGCCAAACCTACACCTTCGGCGTGGACCATAGTCTCGTACATGTTATCTACCAGTTCTTTCAGGTTTGGATAATCGGCTGTTATCGGTTCAGTTACTTTTCGTAATATTGCGTTTCCGTAGGTGTATATGGGTAAAATCATTTTTAAAGTCAGAAATTAGAAATTAGAAATTAGAAATTAGAAATTAGAAGTCTGTCTGCCTCTGGCAGATCAGAAGTCAGAAACTATTATTGCATTAATTTATGTACCGTTCAGGGTTTCCAGATAACTTTGTAAAATTATTGTTGCACTGATTTTGTCAACCAACGCTTTATCCTGACGTGCTTTTTTCTTTAGTCCTGCCTCCAGCATGGTTCTGTGAGCCAATACCGAAGTAAAACGCTCATCGACATATACAAGTTCGATGGCAGGGAATTTTTTTTGAAAATTAGCACCAAACGCTCTGATTTCCTGCATCGTTTGTGAATCGGCACCGTTCATTTGAGTGGGCAGTCCAAGTACCACCACATCCACCTGCTCACTTGCCACGTATTTTTCCAGATAAAGCATCAAATCTTTTGTCGGCACGGTTTCGAGTCCGTTGGCCATGATCCGGAGAGGATCGGTAACAGCCAAACCTGTACGTTTCGTGCCGAAGTCAATCGCTAAAATTCTACCCATCAGTCGTTGTATTTATCAACTGCAAAGGTACGAAAAAAGTACCAAATGAATAAATGGTATTTTTTTTTAGTGCTTTTATTGCGCTTAATTTCTGTCTGTTAATATTTTTCTGACCGTTTTTGCGGTTAGAGATATACTTTTCTTTTCAAAAAAACCGTATCTTTGTTTGAAATTTGAAAATCAACTTATTGTAACGTAAATAATTAATATATAAATAGTTAAAAGTATGCATACCTGGTTTCAGTGTAAAGTGAGATACGAAAGAAACGCCGATGATGGCAGTATTACAAAAGTAAATGAAGCGTATCTGATTGATGCTTTGTCGTTTACAGAAGCGGAAGAGAGAATCAACGAAGAGATGAAACCCTACATCAGCGGCGATTTTCTGGTGTCGGACATCAAACGTGCCAAAATCAACGAGCTGTTTGAGAACGAGCAAGGTGACCGCTGGTATCGGTGTAAGGTGAATTTTGTATCGCTGGATGAAGAAAAAGGGGTTGAGAAACGGGTTGCTACGACCATGTTTGCTCAGGCTGCTACGCTTAAAGAAGCTGTAGAGGTAGTGGAAAAAGGCATGAAAGGTACACTCGCCGATTATGAAATTGCATCGGTTGTCGAAACCAATATCATGGATGTGTTTAAGTATAAAGCTGATTAGAATTCAGAAGTCAGAAGTCAGGCAGCTTCTGGCAGGTAAAAATTCTGAGTATTGAGTTCTGAGTTCTGAGTTTGGATGTTTGGAGTGTTGGATGTTTGGAGTTTGGTGTTTTTTTTAAAAAATATTTAAGGCACCGGATTTTCGGATTAATAACCCGATAACCAACTAATTATCAGGTGAACGAAACATAAAAAAACAGTTTATGAGCATTTTACAAAACCTGCAGGAAATACGTACTCATGTGCCGGAGCATGTGAAGCTCGTCTGTGTGTCCAAATTTCATCCAGAAAATGCTGTTATGGAAGCGTACAAGGCAGGAGAGCGGATTTTCGGCGAGAGCCGTGTACAGGAACTGATGGAAAAACAACCCAACCTGCCTGCAGATATTCAGTGGCATTTTATTGGTCATCTGCAGACCAACAAAATCAGATACGTCGTGCCGTTCGTTTCGCTTATTCATGGTGTGGACAGTTTTAAAGTGCTCAGAGAAATCAACAAACAGGCCGAAATTGCCGGTAGGGTGGTGCATTGCCTGCTGCAGGTGCATATAGCCGATGAGGAGACCAAATTTGGCTTTACTGCCGGTGAATTGAAGGAGATGCTTGACAGTGACGAGTTCAGTAAGCTGAAAAATATTGAAATTGATGGATTGATGGGAATGGCTACTCTCACAAATGATACGTCAAAAATCCGGCACGAGTTCAGGAGTCTGAAAAATCTGAAAGATGAAATCAAACAGTTGTATTTTGCTCATAATGAATCGTTTAATGAGTTGTCTATGGGTATGTCCGACGACTACAAAATAGCCATTGAAGAAGGCAGTACGATGATTCGCATCGGAACTTCTATTTTTGGAACAAGAGAATATTAATTTCATGTTCCAGGTATCGGAATTTGATTTATTTATTTATTCTTTAATTTTTTCTCCTCTTCAGAACAATCAACGTAATTTCAGGCGGTACGCCTATCCGCATAGGCACTCCCACATAGCCTATTCCCCGATTTACATACAGATACTGATTGCCGTGCCGGTATAGTCCGTCCCATTCCGGATAAATAAGTGAAGCGGGTGAAATGTGTATTTTTCCTCGTGTGAGGCCTATTTGCCCCGCATGAGTGTGTCCGGAGAGCGAAAGAAAAATGTCAGGATGCAAACCGGCAACCCCGGCATTCCAGTGATTCGGATCGTGTGTAATCAGTATTTTTTTTCTTTCCCGTTTAGTGTGAGCCAGTGCTTTTTTCAGGTCCGAATAATCATCAAAATGACCCGAACCGAAATTCTCCACACCTGCCAGCGTGATGGTATCGCTTCCTTTTATCAGATCGGTATGCTCGTTGAGCAGGAGGCGGAATCCCAGATTTCGTATGTTTTGTTTGGTTAGCTCCAGGTTTTTTGATTTCTCCTCCGGTGAATCCCAGTTGGTGTAGTCGCCGTAATCATGATTGCCCAGCACTGCATACATGCCGTCTTTTGATTTCAGTTGTTTGAAATACGGTTCCCAGCCTTCCGTTTCCTGATGAAAATTGTTGATCATATCACCCGAAAAAATAATGATGTCCGGATTTGTCTTGTTAATCAGTTCGGTAACATATTCCATCACCTTATATTTCCGGTTCCAGTTTCCCAGGTGAAAATCTGAAAAAACAGCAATGCGATAACCATCGAATCCGACCGGTAAATCCTGCACTTCCACTACCTGTTCTTTCAGGTAAAAATTATCGCGGGTCACAATCACTCCGTAGGATATAACAGTTACAAAAAATGCACCCAATCCAAATCCTGCAATCCGGAGCACCTGGGTCCGCTTGTTGAACGTGCGGTTAAAGAGCCGGTTGAGGTAGTAGAAAATAATGTAAATGATTTTAGGAGCGTAAATAAGCGCTAAAGCAACAAAAATCCAGGATATGCGGCTCGTAAGTAGGTAATCGTCGCTGTTGCGCAGTCCGTAGCGGATGTAAAAGAAAGACAGAATGAAAAAAATACCCGGAACTAAAGCCATATATCTGAACCATCTGTAGAGCCGGTGTTTTTTCATTCTCAGAAAAAACCACAAATCGGGCAGAATAATCAGCATCGAAAAAGCAAGTATGGAAGAAAGATACATGGCCATAGCCGCAAAATTATCATTTATTTCGTGAGCAAAGATAGTGTTTTATCAAAAAATCGAAGCTTTTCTTCTGCACAAGTTGAATGAAATATATCAATCATTTTTCAGATAACAATTTTTTTGAGTGCTGCATCAGTCTCTCTTTCACTTTTTTAGCATTTTAATTGTAATTTTTACACCCTGTGCATGGTTATAACAAATATATTTTTATAACTTTACGGAAATTTTTTTCAAAAAAAACTATAAACCGAAAGCAAATAATCTACATGTTGAAACAAAAAACGTATTCAAATTTTCAGTTGATCGCCCTTGTTTTTTTGAGAGTTGTTACGGGCTGGTATTTTTTGTATGAAGGTTTGGCAAAATTACTCTCACCCGGTTGGACCTCTTATGGTTATCTGATGGATTCACAGGGCGTTTTTTCCGAATTTTTCAAATCGTTGGGACAGAATCAGACATTAATGCCCGTAGTGGATGCATTGAATGTTTACGGATTGATTCTCATCGGATTGTTGCTGATTTTAGGATTGTTTGAAAAAATCGGGTACATCGGAGCGCTGCTTCTGCTGGTCATGTATTACCTCTCACATCCGGCCTCGCTGAATGTTACCTATCTGTTACCCCCCGAAGGTTCGTATTTGTGGATTAATAAAAATATCGTGATGATGTTTGCCATCCTTGTTCTCATGGCTTTCCCATCAGCCCGGCGAATAGGAATAGACCGTTTTATTTTCAGAAACAAAAAAGCGTAATACATCCGAATATGTCAACAAAAGAAAATACAGGAAACGAAAATACAAAAAACACCGAAAATTCAGAAAATAGCTTTTCGAAAGGCAGACGCGAAGCACTCAAAACACTGGCAACCGTGCCGGTACTTGGCGCAATGGCTTACGGAGTGTATAAAAAATCCAAAAAAGAGCGCACCAACCGGCTTGCTGCCGATATGTTTCATTTCGGCGAAATGCCCGAACCGGCCATCGTGGCGGATGGTGAAATCATCAGATTAGGAGTGATAGGCGTCGGAATCAGAGGCATTGACCTTATGCAGGCAATCGGATTTGCCACACCCGAACATCTTGAAGATTTGAAAAAACAAGCGCAGAACAACTCCGGCGATACACGTTATAAGGATTTCATGGAGCAGGATGATTTACGGATTAAGATAACTGCCGTGTGCGATATTTTCGATACCTATGCCGAGCGAGCCATTACCGCCGGAGCCAACATACACCGCGAGGGACTGAACGGAAAATACGGTGAAAAACCGAAACGGTATTTGAATTACAAAGAACTGCTCGCCGCTCCCGATGTGGATGCGGTAATAATAGCCGCTCCCGACCACTGGCACGGAACAATGGCTATGGAAGCCATTCAGGCCGGTAAACACGTATATGTGGAGAAACCCATGACATGGACTGTACCCGAAACATATGCGCTTAGAGAAGTGGTGAGAAACAGCAAACTGACATTTCAGCTCGGACATCAGAACCGACAGATAGAAACCAACAAACGGGGTAAGGAAATCATCGGGAAAGGACTTCTCGGCCCCATTACCCTCATAGAAACCAGCACCAACCGCAACGACCCGAACGGAGCCTGGGTGTACCCCATTCATGCCGATGCAAACCCACGAACCATCGACTGGAAACAGTTTGAAGGCGAGCCGGCACGTGTGAGGGAATACATGGATTACATGACTTCCAACAACCTGGCAAAGTACGTGGGACCCGATGCCAGAGACAAATTCAGCCTGGAGCGCTTCTTCCGCTGGCGATGCTGGTGGGATTACAGCACAGGGCTGAGCGGCGACCTGCTCACACACGAATTTGATGCCATCAATCAGATGATGAACCTTGGCATTCCCGATTCTGCCACTTCATCGGGTGGAGTCTATTTTTTCAAAGACGGCAGAACGGTACCCGATGTGTTGCAGACCACTTTTGAATACAAAGAAAAAAATCTGGCGCTGCTTTATTCGGCTACGCTGGCCAATCAGTTCAATCGCCCGCGCAAATTCATGGGGCACGATGCCACCATGGAAATAGGCAATTCAATCACCGTAACTGTTGATCCACAGTCGGAACAATACAAAGATCAGATTGAGAAGGGATTGATAAAACCCGGTAAACCATTCTACAGTTATACACCGGGTCAGAAAGACCTGGATGCCATATCATCAGCCACACAGCTTTACTTTGCCGAAAGAGGGTTGCTTTATTCGTATGTAAACGGAAAAAGATACAATACCACCTTCCTTCACCTGAAAGAATGGATTGATTGCATCCGGACGGGTAAAAAAACATCCTGTGGAATTGAAGAAGGATTCCAGGAAGCAATCACAGCCCACATGGGTACACGCGCGTACCTCGAAGGCAGAACCATGTACTGGGATGGTGATAAGGAAGAAATTGTAAGAGGGTGATAAGAAGATGGAAGTTCTGAATTCTGAATTCTGAATTCTGAGTTCTGAGTATTGAGTTACGTTTTTATCTGTTTATTCGTCTGTGTTCTATCAGCGGAGCGGTCTAATAAAAAACACTATTAATCTTAAAAAATAAATGCCTATGTCAACAATGTCAAGAAGAAAATTCCTGAAAACCGGTGCCATTGCAGCAGCCGGTCTGACGGTAGTACCCTCGTCGGTACTTGGACAAAAATTCGGTAAAATATCTCCAAGCGACAAGCTGAATATTGCAGGAGTAGGAGTGGGAGGACGCGGTTTTGGCGTTTTGAAAGCTCTTGAGAGTCAAAACATTGTAGGGCTTTGTGATGTGGACTGGAAGTACAGCGACAAAGCCTTTAAGCATTTCCCGAATGCCAAAAAGTACTTCGATTACCGTAAAATGTACGACGAAATCGGTAAAAGCATTGATGCAGTGGTAGTTGCTACCGCTGATCATACTCACGCAATAATAGCAGCCGATGCCATGACAATGGGAAAACACGTTTACTGCGAAAAACCATTGACTCACAGCGTGTACGAGTCCAGATTACTTACTAATCTGACCCGAAAACACAAAGTGGCCACCCAAATGGGCAATCAGGGCTCATCCGGACCCGGAGTACGTCAGGTAGTTGACTGGATCTGGGCCGGTGAAATAGGTGAAGTAAAAAAAGTGGAAGTTTTCACGGACCGGCCTATCTGGCCTCAGGGACTGAACGTACCGAAAGAAGTTCACAAAGTTCCCAAAACACTCAACTGGGATTTATTTCTCGGACCGGCACCTACACGTCCGTTCAATGAAATATATCATCCATGGAACTGGCGCGGCTGGTGGGATTTCGGTACAGGTGCGCTCGGCGATATGGCCTGCCACATGATGCATCCTATTTTCAAGGCATTGAAACTGGGATATCCAACCAAGGTACAGGGAAATTCCACTCTGCTGCTGACTGATTGTGCTCCTTCTGCACAGACCGTGAAATACACATTTCCGGCACGTGATAATATGCCAAAAGTGGCCATGCCCGAGGTGGAAGTGTACTGGTACGACGGCGGAATTCAACCGATGCGTCCGGCCGGTATGCCTGCCGGAAAAGATTTGAACGACGATGGCGGCGGCGTAATTTTCCACGGAACCAAAGATACATTGATTTGCGGTTGTTACGGTGTGAGACCCTGGCTGCTCTCGGGCAGAACTCCTGCTTCGCCAAAAACACAGCGCGAAGTGACTACATCACACGAAATGGACTGGGCACGCGCATGCAAAGAAGATGCCGACGACCGGACAGAAACCGCATCCAACTTTTACGAAGCAGGTCCTTTCAATGAAATGGTAGTAATGGGAGTGCTCGCAGTGAGATTGCAGTCGTTGAATCAGGAACTACACTGGGACGGTGAAAATATGCGTTTCACCAACATCCCCGCAGGTGCAACCATCAAAACTGTGATTGAAGATGGATTCAAAATTACCGACGGACACCCCACTTTCAACAAAACATGGACAGATCCGGTGGATGCTACCGCTTTTGCCGAAGGCCTGATCAAACATAATTACCGTGCAGGATGGAATCTTCCGGCAATGCCCTGATTCAATGTACTATTTAATGATTTACAATTTACCATTTTTTTAAAAAAATATTGAATATGAAAAAACCAGTTTTTATTTTAAGTTTATTACTATTGACTGTGTCTTTTGTAGCTTGCGGAGGCAATACTAAAAAAACAGAAGCAAAAAGTGAAAACAGTGAAACCATGAATGCAGCAGTTCCTGAATATACCGTGGTTGACAAACCCCAGGTGGATTTGACAACCTTTACTACCGATAAAGATGGTTATATAGTCATTTTCAACGGGAAAGATTTTACCGGTTGGCGCGGGTATGGCAAAGATTCCGTTCCGGGAAAATGGACCATAGAAGATGGTGCCATCAAGTTCAATGGAACAGGAGGAGGCGAAGCGCAGGACCTGGAAGGCGGAGATATTATTTTCGGTCATAAATTCAAAAATTTCGAACTTACGCTGGAATGGAAAGTCTCCAAAGGCGGTAACTCAGGTATTTTTTACCTGGCTCAGGAAGTTTCCACAAAAGATAAAGACGGAAATGTGAAGATGGAACCGATTTATATTTCATCGCCCGAATATCAGGTGCTCGACAATGCTAACCATCCCGATGCCAAACTCGGCAAAGACAACAACCGCCAGTCAGCATCGCTCTACGATATGATTCCGGCAGTGCCTCAGAACCAAAAACCCTTTGGCGAATGGAATACAGCCAAAATTATGGTTTATAAAGGTACCGTGGTGCATGGTCAGAACGACGCAAATGTAGTGGAATATCACTTGTGGACTCCTCAGTGGACTGAAATGCTTCAGGCAAGTAAATTCAGCCAGGAAAAATGGCCGTTGGCTTATGAATTGCTCAACAACTGCGGCGGTGCCAACAGGGAAGGTTATATCGGACTTCAGGACCACGGTGA
>SAAL01000134.1 GCA_009929445.1 Bacteroidia bacterium | reverse complement strand
CTTCTGATTTCTAACTTCTAACTTCTAACTTCAAAACGTGAATCCTTACAAAATTTTAGTCGTCGACGACGAAGAAGACCTGTGTGAAATCCTTCAGTTCAATCTGGAAACCGAAGGCTATGTTGCAGATGTGGCTTACTCGGCCGAAGAAGCCCTCACAAAAGACATTACGCAGTACAATTTACTGTTGCTCGATGTGATGATGGGCGAAATGTCGGGTTTCAAAATGGCCCGACTGCTGAACGAAAATCCGAGAACCGCCTCCATTCCGGTCATTTTTCTCACAGCTAAGGATACCGAAAACGATCGTCTGACCGGATTCAACATTGGTGCCGATGATTACATTTCGAAACCATTTTCTATCCGTGAGGTGCTTGCACGCGTTAAAGCCGTTTTGCGGCGTATGGAAACCAGTACCGGACAGGCATCGGTCAACGAACTGAGGCATGAAAATCTGGTGATGAATCTGAATAATAAAAAAGTAACGCTCGACGGGTCAGAAATTTCATTCACCAAAAAGGAATTTGAGATACTCAAACTGCTGCTCGAAAACAAAAACCGTGTTTTTACCCGGGAAGAAATACTCTCCAGGGTATGGTCTGATGAGGTAATCGTGCTGGACCGGACTATAGATGTGAATATCACCCGTCTGCGAAAAAAAATCGGGAAATACGGGAAGCAAATTATTACCCGTCTTGGTTATGGCTATTGTTTCGAGGAGTGATTTTTCTGACGGATTTACCTGAAAACAACCGCAGTCAATCATTCTGTAAAGAAATTTAAAGTCAACTGCATTTCATAAAAAACTAATCCATGCGTCTTTACCACAAGCTTTTTCTCTATTTTTTTTCAATGATTTTTATCCTGCTTGGCACCATTACTTTCGTGCAGTATCAGCGGGAGCGAAGTTCGCATGCCGACCAACTCGACGGGCTGCTGGATACGTACAATGTGGTTGTTCATAATTTTATTCAGAATAAAAATTTTAGCAGGGATGAACTGGAGCAGATTGTACGGCTTTTCCCGGATTCCAATCTGCGAATTACAGTCATAGATACCACAGGCATTGTGCTTTACGATTCTTCGGTAAAAGAGAGCGACCGACTCGAAAACCACAAAAACCGACCCGAATTTATCATGGCTGCGCAGAGTGGCAAAGGCAAATCGCTCCGACGGTCGGCCACCACCGGCAGGGAATACTACTATTACGCCCTTAAATTCCCGGATTACTACGTCAGGAGTGCATTGCCGTATACCCTGGAACTCGATTCACTTCTGAAAACGAATATGTTTTTTTTCTATTTCATGCTGGTCATCCTGCTGCTGGCTGTAATAGCGCTTTATTTCATCACCCGAAATTTTACTAAATCCATCGACCGCTTGCGCAAATTTACCGAACGGATTACCGACGGCGAAGAACCGGATATGGAAGTGGATTTTCCAAAAGATGAGTTGGGCGAAATAAGCAGCAATATGGTGACGCTTTACCGGCAATTGGCCAAAACAAAAAATGCAGTAAACAACGAACGCGAAAAACTGATCAATCACCTTTATATCTCACAGGAGGGACTCGGAATTTTTTCATCGGAAAAAAAGGAAATACTCACTAATACGACTTTCATTCAGTACACCAGTTTTCTCACCGATAAGAATGAGGCTACGTCGGATGAGATTTTCAACCTGGCCGAATTTGCCGAAATCAATCAGTTCATTGACGAAAATCTGAGCAGCAATCAGATGCGCCGCAAACGAATGACCATTGAAAAAAGCAGCCGCTATTTCTTTGTGCAATGTATTGTTTTTCAGGATAAAACATTTGAAATATCCATCAGCGACGTGACTGCTCAGGAGCACGAAAACGAGCTGAAACGGCACCTGACGCAAAACATCTCCCACGAACTCAAAACACCCGTAAGCACCATCATGGGCTACATGGAAAGTATCCTCGAAAATCCGGAGCTGTCCCCCGAAAGGCAGAGATTCTTTGTTCAGAGGTCGTTCCAGCAGGCACAGCGCCTCACAGCATTGCTGCAGGACATCTCCACACTCAACATGCTCGACGAGAAGCGGAAAATTTACGAAAACGAAACCTGCAATCTGTATGTTATTGTGGAGGAAGTGCTGAATGATTTGCACCTGGAAATTGAAGAAAGACGGTTTGAAGTGGTGAGTAATATCGGTAAAGAGGTTGTCATTCTCGGCAATTCATTGTTGCTGTACTCCATCTTCAGGAATCTGATGGACAACGCTCTTACATACGCCGGTGAGCAGGTAAAAGTGGAGATTAATTGCTACCGTCAGGATGATCGGTTTTACTACTTTACATTTTCCGATAATGGCATCGGAGTGTCAGAAGAACACCTGAACCGTCTTTTTGAGCGTTTTTACCGCGTGGACAAGGGTCGAAGCCGCAAGATGGGCGGCACGGGTCTTGGACTTTCAATCGTGAAGAATGCCGTGATTTATCACAAAGGCAACATCACAGCTAAAAAAACTCCGGGTGGCGGGCTGACTTTTGTTTTTTCCATTAAAAAACATTAAATCAGGCGTTTATGAAATAAGAAAGGCTTAAATCCGAAGATTTAAGCCTTTGTAATATTGAATTCTGAAGTTGTCTGTCACATGACGATAATACTTTTGAATTTAAAGTAATCTGTAAATCAATATGTATCGGTTTGAATTAAGTAATTTGATTAATAATAAATATTAGTAAAAAAATTAATTAAATTAAATCGTAAGACTTAAGACACTACTTCAGTCAATTTTACCTATTAAACAAATAAGGCGGAAAAAAGTTTTGGAGAAAAATAAAAAAATCAATTTAAAAAATCAGAAAATTCAGAATGTGCTGAAATTCAAATTGTTGATATTTATTATAAAATTATTGCTGATAATTTTACAAATCAAACCCAAAAACAAACCGGACATTGTTAAATGCGCGGTTTTTTGGAGTGATCATAAAGCTGCCGGGGTAAGAAATTACCGTTAGTATCTTCTTCGGTTGTATCCGCCTCCGTTGCCGCCGCGGTTGCTGTTGTATCCGCCGCCGCTGCTTCTTTCGGTTTTCGGACGGGCTACGTTCACGTTGAGTGTCTTTCCTTCGAAATCTGTTCCGTTCAGTTCGTCGATTGCTTTTTGGCCTTCAGCGTCGTTAGGCATTTCTACGAAGCCAAAGCCTCTTGAGCGGCCGGTTTCCCGGTCGGTGATGATACTGGCAGATGTTACTTCTCCAAAACCTGCGAATAATTCCTGTAAGCTGTCTGATGAAGAGCTGTAGTTTAAATTTGATACGTAAATGTTCATTTTTTCTTTTTTTAAAAATTGTTTATTAATAAGTTGGTTTATTTATTTGTGTCGTTTTCTATTTTACAAGCGTGATATTTATGGCGTTCATGCCTATTTTTCCTCTTTCTGCATCGAAAGTCACCTGATTGCCTTCTGCAATTGATGCGGGGGCATTATTGATGTGGAAAAAATACTTTTCGGATGAATTTACATCCCTGATGAAACCATACCCTTTTTCTGTGTTGAAATATTCTACCCGGCCGTTGAGCGGTGTGTATTCTACATCTTCTTTTTTGGGTGTGGATATTGCAATGCTTTCAAGCTCTATTTTTGCTGTTTTTTCACGATCCGGCGGAGTATCGGTTATATTTCCGTGTTCATCTACATAGGCTATCATATCATCAAAAGACTTGGTGCCGCTGTTTGTTTTCCGGTTTTCTTTCCGTTTTAGTTTTTCCTGCTTTTTGCTCTGTTTTTTCTTTTCTAATTCTTTTTTATTCATGTTTATAGTGTGTTTGTCTTTTTTTTATGCCGGAATGGCAAGTTCATTCAGTTTTTTACCCGTAAGTTTCTGAATGTCCTTCACCATTGCTTTCTCTTCGGCCGTACAGAAAGTCAGCGCTGTTCCGTTTTGACCTGCACGTCCGGTTCGTCCTATGCGGTGAATGTAGGTTTCGGCCACATCGGGCATGTCGTAGTTGATTACAAGTTCCAGGTTCACAATGTCGATACCGCGTGCCGCTATGTCGGTAGCAATGATTACACTCGTTTTTCCGGATTTGAAATTCGTAAGGGCACGTTGCCTTGCATTCTGGGTTTTGTTGCCGTGAATGGCTTCACAGTTTATCCCTTTTTTGTTCAATATCCGTGCTATTTTGTCGGCTCCGTGTTTGGTTCGCGAGAATACCAGTACCGATTTATTCCTTTTCTGGTTCAGCAGTTTGATTAGCAATTCGCTTTTCTGCGGTTTTTCAACTATATACACGTGTTGCTCTACAGTTTCGGCAGCCGGCGACTCAGGCGTTACTTCCACCCGAACCGGATTTACGAGTATCGATTTTGAAAGCGTGGCTATGGCCGAAGGCATTGTAGCTGAGAAAAACAACGTTTGCCTCTTTTTCGGAAGCATCGGAATCAGCCGTTTGATATCGTGAATAAAACCCATGTCGAGCATGCGGTCGGCTTCGTCGAGTACAAAGTGCTGAAGGCTGTCCAACTGAATGTACTTTTGTGCAATAAGATCAAGCAGTCTTCCCGGTGTAGCTGTCAGGATGTCGGTTCCCCGTTTTAATTCATCTACCTGCGACCGCTGATTGACACCTCCAAAAATAACGGTATTTTTCAATTCTGTAAATTTGGCATATTCGGTGAAACATTCGTCTATTTGTATAGCCAGCTCCCGGGTAGGAGTAAGTATCAACGCTTTAATACCCCGTTTCCGGTTGTTGCTTACTGTCAGCAGATTTTGTATAATCGGAATTGCAAAAGCGGCTGTTTTACCCGTTCCTGTTTGAGCAATACCCAGTAAATCTTTACCACTGAGGGCTACAGGAATGGCCTGAACCTGAATGGGAGTGGGTATTTCATAATTTTTATCCAGCAGAGCCTTTAATATCGGTTCTGTAATATTTAATTCTTTGAATGTCATTATTTTATACTGTAGCTATACTGTATTTTTATTAAAAGTTTATGTCGCGCCGGTATTGTATAGCTTGATTTGTAATTTCTCTTCCGGCAGGCAAAAGAATAACCATACTACCCTGAAAAACGGATAGCTGCCATTTTTTCCCCCGATTAAAATTTGATTTGTACATCTGAAAAAAGAGTGTGTCACGATACTTGTGTAACACACACACTCCGCGACCTGTTGTCTTAACAAGAAAGCTGATTTTGAGGTCGATTTTGACGATGAATGGACTTGCCCGTTGAAGGCAAAGCAAAGCATGGCTGTGATGGAAATCAATATAAACTTGATTGTTCAGGCTGCAAAGATACGATTTTTTTAGTGATTATCAATTATTTTTATTTTATTTGTTAATTCAAAGATATGGAAAATGCGTAGCACATCTTGAACTGTTTTTCTTCAGTTTGTTTTCACTTATTGATCTTATTTCAGAGTTTATTCTAAAATAGCATAACAATCTCATCTTCATTCTCAAATTGATATAAATGTTTTGATCTTTAAAATTAAATTCTTTACTTTATATTTGTATAAGTTCTTGAGTTTTATGTTTTAAGTTTGATTTCTCAAAATAATAATACCCCCGGAACTAATGCTTTTATCATCGCTTATTCATTTAATAAACACAGGAATTATGAAAAAACTAACCAAAGAAGACATCAGTCAGGAAATGTTTGACTTGTACGATGATTATGCTCACAACAAAATTGACAGAAGGCAATTTATCAAAAATTTGTCCATTTTTGCAATTGGAGGTTTGTCATTACCGTCGCTTCTTAGCTTTATGACGCCTAATTATGTGGATACCATGACAATAAAACCTGAGGATCCGCGATTAATTTCAAAATTCATTACTTACGATTCTCCAAAAGGTGGTGGAACTATCAAAGGTCTTCTTTCTAAACCCTCTAAAACAAGGAAAAAATTACCGGGAATTATCGTTGTACACGAGAATCGAGGACTAAATCCTTACATTGAAGATGTGGGAAGAAGAGCTGCATTAGAAGGATTTATTACGTTGGCTCCCGATGCATTGTCACCATTAGGAGGTTATCCGGGTAATGATGATGCAGGAAGAGAATTACAAAAAAAACGCAGCAGCGAAGAGATGCTTGAAGACTTTATTGCTGCCTACGAATATTTAAAATCACACAAAAACTGTAATGGTTATGTCGGTGTGGTTGGATTTTGTTTTGGAGGTTGGATTTCGAATATGATGGCAGTAAAAATACCCGATTTACCTGCAGCAGTACCTTATTATGGCGGGCAACCCACTGCCTTGGAAGCTGAAAAAATATCAAGCCCCATCATGTTGCACTTTGCCGGTTTAGATACAAGAATAAATGAAGGTTGGCCGGCTTACGAAGCGATACTTAAAAAAAACAGCGTGGAATATACCGCCTATTTTTACGAAGGTGTAAATCATGGTTTTCACAATAATACCACGCCCCGATACGACGAAAAACCGGCTTTGCTTTCCTGGACACGCACGATTGATTTTTTTAAAGAAAAACTAAAGAAAAACTAACTATTGAAATTTCCGGTTTCGGTTGGATATATAGTAAATGTTTTTGAATTTATACCATTTCGGGTATAAAATTATGTTTTTATGAGCAATTATACCTTTTCGGGTATAAATATAACACCCCAACCTGAAAAACATCAGATTGGGGTGATTTTTTAAGTTTTCCCTTCGGGGTGGAGGGGTTTTTATTTCACTTCTTCGAAATCCACATCGGTTACATCGCCTTGCT
>SAAL01000259.1 GCA_009929445.1 Bacteroidia bacterium | reverse complement strand
TGGCTCAAAAAGGCGTGGGCGGTACCTATGCGGTAAAATCTCATAACGATGTCACGGGGGATATTATTGAAATAGAAGTCACGGAACAGGTTAAGGTTGTCCGCAAAGGTGCGAACAAGCCGATTATTAACTATATTGTAAGCTCTTAGTTTCCCCATACCCTTAATATAAAGGTAAAGTTGTTCTAAGTCAACCGGCTTGTAAGAATATTATATAAGATTGCTAAATTATATAAAATGCAAAAAGTGATTTTTAGCTGTCTTCAGAGATTGGCTCTAGGAGCTAATTAGCGAGAAATGAAAATTATATAAAAATCACTAAAAATCACATATTTTTAGGTGTCTTATTTTTACATAAAAAATGTGAGGAACCTTTACACAAATCTTTGGAGAATGGCTGTGGTGGCTACTTTATATAATTTTGCATATAAAATTACTATCAAAAATTTGTCACTAATTTGTCACTACGCAAATTGGCTACCAGAGCCGATTATTTAATGTTGTAAATGACAATGACATTTTGATTTGTCACTAACTCAAAATGGCTAGGGGTGGGAAAAAGAAAAGAAAAAATGACAAAGTGACAAAAAAAATTTATCTTATACGTGCGAGAAAAAGTTAAAATTATAGTATTTTATTATATATATATAATATAAAATTTTTTTGTCATTTTGTCATTTTTCCTATTTCCACAAGCCCATAGAAAGCTTTTCCGAGAGTGACAACTTTTTTTAGCTTGTCACTAACTCAATTTTTCCGTACCCCAGCAAACACTTTATACTGGCTAGTCCAAGTGGAAAAAACCTTAGTGACAAATTAGTGACAACTTGTCATAAATTTGTCACTAATTTGTCACTAATTTGTCACTAATTTGTCACTATTTCCTGTAACACTTTGTTAGTCAGGGTCTAGGAGATTGAAGCCTCGCAAATGCAGTGGTAGCCCACATCTACACCTAAGTGAAATTTTTACACATAATTTGTTGGGTATCTAATTTATATAACGGGCTCTGGGATTTCCCCTCCCCCGGTCCCCTCCCTGCTGAACCTGCTACCTGCTGAACCTGCTGAACCTGCTACCTGCTGAACCTGCTACCTGCTGAACCTGCTACCTGCTACCTGCAACCTGCAACCTGCAACCTGCAACCTGCCAAGTCAGAGAGTCAGAACTTGGATCTGGGAGATATAAGTTATAAGTTATAAGCTGCCGGACTAACAAGCTGACAAGCTAAGATGATAAGATGCTGGCCGGCTGCTTGTCGTATCTAATGACTT
>SAAL01000258.1 GCA_009929445.1 Bacteroidia bacterium | reverse complement strand
CCGGCCCGGGCGCAAGCTGTGCATCACCGGCAAGGGCCGCTGCAACCTGACCAACGTTGCCCCGCTCGCCGACTTCCTCGGCCACTTCGGCCCCACCGGCCCCTTCCTGCGCCAGGCCTTTCACCGCTTCTTCACCCCGGAACTGCTTGCCTTCTTCGCTGAACTCGGCTTGGCCGTGGTCATTGAGCGCGGCGGTCGCGTCTTCCCGGCCTCGGGCAAGGCCCCGGAGGTGCTGGCCGCGCTCGACAGCTGGCGCAGACGGCTGGGCGTGGGACTGCGCACCGACGCCCCGGTGGAGCAGCTGCTGGTCGCGGAGGGCCGGCTGGTCGGGGTGGTCTGTCGGGGCGAGACCCTGTTCTGCGACGCGGTCGTGCTCGCCGCCGGTGGCAGTTCCTACCCGCTCACCGGTTCCACCGGCGACGGCTGCCGGCTGGCAGCCGGGGTCGGCCACCGCATCGTCGCGGAACGGCCGGCGCTGGTGCCGCTGGTCGTGGCCGGTGACCTTGCCGGTCGCATGGCCGGCCTGCAGCTGCGCAACACCCTGGTGCGGCTGTTCGTCGATGGCCGCAAACGGGCCGAAGCCTTCGGCGAGCTGGCCTGCACCGACTTCGGTCTGAGCGGCCCGGTGATCCTCACCCTGAGCGGCCAAGTAGTGGACGCCCTGCGCGCGGGCGAAGCGGTGGCATTGGAACTCGACCTCAAGCCGGCGCTCGACGAACAGAAGCTCGACGCCCGCCTGCTGCGCGACTTCGCGGCCCGCCACGCCGAGCCCATAACGAGCGTGCTGCGCGGCCTGCTGCCGCGGGAACTGGTCACGGTGGCCCTGGAGCAGGCGGAACTCCCGGCCGAGCGGCCCGCCGGCGTTGTCCGCGCGGCGGAGCGCAAGCGGCTGCGCCACTGGCTCAAGCATTTCCGCCTGACCATCACCGGTCACCGGCCGCTCGCCGAGGCCATCGTCACCGCCGGCGGCGTGGACACCACCGAGGTGGACCCGCGCACCATGGGCTCGCGGCTGGTGAGCGGCCTCTACCTGGCCGGCGAGGTGCTCGACCTCCAGGCTGACACCGGCGGCTACAACCTGCAGGCCGCCTTCTCCACCGGCTGGCTGGCCGGACGGGCGGCGGCGGCCCGACAGGCTGATTCCAGGCCATGAGCGCCCTGTTCCTGCCCACCACCCGCGCGGAGATGGCCGCCCGCGGCTGGGACGCGCTCGACGTGATCCTGGTCACCGGCGATGCCTACATCGACTCACCCTTCATGGGCGTGGCGGTGATCGGCAAGGTACTCGTCCACCA
>SAAL01000133.1 GCA_009929445.1 Bacteroidia bacterium | reverse complement strand
TGAGAAGACCCTGACAGCGGTCGCCAGTTCCTGTCAGCGGTTGAAAACTATAAACTAGCCACAATTTTACTACCCATTAGGTTACGACATCCCTGTCTTCGGGACTATCATACTCAGATCAGAAAAAATCGGTACTGGTATAAGGCAAAACGGTTATTCCATTGCTTCGTTTTTGGGTCTGATTGCCTGTATAAATTACATAACCCGTGTCGGTTCCGCTTATTTTGCACCAGGTGGTTAACGATTTGAAATAGGCGTCGGTAATTGTCTGCCCTGATTTTATTTCTATAGGTACCAGTCGTTCGGTGTTTTCTATCAATAGATCGATTTCGGTGCCCACATTGTCGCGCCAAAAAAAGAGATTGTTCGTTTTGCCATGATTGAAACGATTTTTCAGAAATTCCAGCACTACCATATTTTCAAACAAAGCACCACGAAAAGGATGCAGACTCAGTTGTTCCTTATTTTCAATTCCTAACAGGGCAGAAGCCAAACCTGTATCGTAGAAATAAAGTTTCGGCATCTTCACAATCCTTTTGTTGTAGTTTTTATGATAAGGCTGCAGGCGAAATACAATAAAACTTGTTTCCAGTACAGAAAGCCACGATGCAATTGTTTTATTATCGACGCCTGTTTCAATTGCCAGGCTGTTCATATTCAACAGTTGACCTGTTCGGCCTGCACACAGCCTTACAAATCGCTCAAAAGCGTATAAATCAACAATATTTTTTATCAATCGCACATCCCTTTCCACGTAGGTGCGTATGTAGTTACTGTAGTATTTCGCGGCATCCATCTGCTCACCATCATTAAGTTCGGGATACAATCCCCTGTGAATCAACTCATCGGTCGAAGGAAGTGGCTGGTTTAGTTCGTGTAATGATAGTGGTAGCAAAAACATATAACCAACTCGCCCTGCCAAGGTTTGTGAGATATTCTCCTGCAGCAGAAAATTGATTGATCCTGTAAGAATAAATTGCCCTTTGGTAGTGTTTTCGTCTAATATTTGTTGTAAGTACGAAAAAAGCTCAGGCACACGTTGTACTTCATCCAGTATAGCTCCATCAGGAAATCCGGATAAAAATCCACGCGGATCCTCTATGGCAAAGCGCCGTGTATCGGTGTTTTCGAGATTTACGTACACTTTTTCAGGAAAAACTCCACGTACGAGTGTTGTCTTTCCTGATTGTCGCGGACCTACCACGGCAATAGCTCTGTATTGCTTTGACAGCGCCAACAATTCTTTTTCGGCAATTCTGATTATTTTCATGTTGCAAATTTACAATTTAGGAATTGGATTCCAAAATTGCAAGCAAAGAAATTATTAAAAACTTACCATTGTGCAAATATCAGGAATTTTATTGTGCAAATTTAAGATTATTTGTTGTGCGGAAATCAGATGTAACTTTTACAATTTACGATTCTATCAGCGCCCGTCGTGGTTGTATCTTCAGAAGCCCCATTAAATTCCCCCGAAAGGGGAACTTAAATCCTCGCACCCGTCGTAATTTTATCTTTATCATTTCAGTGCCGGTGAGCGACGGGATTTGAAAAAAGTGAACTTGTCATTCCGAACGCAGTGAGGAATCTAATTATGTTTTTTTGGGTTACAAACGCTCAACCACTTACCCCTTCCCGTCCCGATAGCGATCGGGTCGGGACAGGCTGTTAGGAAACGATGGAGTGTGTGCTAAGATTGAGTCAATAGTTCAATCCAAAAGCCCATAATGGCACCACGTTTTTATACCCGTATTCAATATTATCTTTTACAATAAAGGCATTGGGCGTGTTTTTGATTTGTTCCTGCGCTTTGCTTCTACCTCCCACTTCAAACGTATAGTCAGTTATTTTGAAATCGGCAACAGCTGAAGAAGTAACCGGATTATTAACCCGTGTTTGATTCAGGAAAAATGTCTCGCGGATATTTCCGGTTTCAGTTTTACTTTGTGATAAATAATGAATCAGATTGGGGTTGTCTAAATATATTTTTTCTACCTTGCCCAGTCCGATTATGCCTGATGCCGATTCGCGTAACCGCGAAATAAGTCCTGCATCTTCCATGTACGTGAGGTATTCTTCCAATGAATTACGGCTCACCTCCAGCTTTGCAGCCAATGAAACAAAATTTGGTTTAAATGGTACGCTTTCAGCCACGATGACCAACAGTTTTTTCAGTTTTCGGGCTGTTGTAACTGATAAATTAGCAAACTGCGGTATATCCACTTCGAGTGTCAGGTTCAAAATCTGTCCGAGCCGTATATCCATATTGTCTTCTGCAGAAACAGGATAATAGCCTTTTTGCAAATAATCGCGAAAAACCGGCAGCGGGTGTTCCAATTTGTCAATCAGAGAAATCTGATTACTGATAATCTGTTTGAACGAATGAACCGGTACGTCGATATCATGTTCAAATTTCAGGTATTCGCGAAACGAAAAACCCTGCATCGTAAACATCAGCGCGCGACGACTCAAATCAGCCATTCCTTTACGAATATCGAGAATAGAAGAGCCGGTAAAACATATTTTCAAGTCCGGATAAAAATCATACATGTTTTTCAACTCAACCGACCAGTCTTTGTACTTATGAACTTCGTCGATAAAAAAATGTTTACCGCCATTTTTGTAAAATTCGTCTGCCAAATCTGTCAATCTGTGATTTGAAAAATATAAATCGTCAGCCGACACATACAATATATTGTGGTTGTTTTGTTCTTTGATATATTGTAGCAGCATCGTGGTTTTTCCCACACCGCGTGGACCGGTAAGCCCCACCATGCGACTTTCCCATGGAATTTTGCCGAACATATACCGCTTGAACTTCAGGTTAGTGCGGGCAAGCAGTTGTTGCTGTTTTTCAAAAAGCGATTCCATAATAAATTGTTATTATTGCACTGCAAAATTAGCATAATTTTCCATTAATGTTCATTTTGTTGTGCATTTTATCAATATTTTTGCGGTTTAAATCGGATAGTGAGTGGGTAACACGTAGACGTAATGTATTTACAATTTACGATTCTTTCCGCACCCGTCGTGATTACATCTTCAGTATTTCTGTGCCGGTGGCGACGGGATTAGAAAGAGAGTGTCGTTGTCATTCCGAGCGAAGCGAGGAATCTGACTTCCAAAGAAACGTTCAAAAGTCTTCGACGTTTCGAAGTTTTTTTGTTCTTTATTCTTTCTTATTCCCCTTTGGGGAGATTTAGAGGGGGTTCACTCTCCCCACACTACCCGTTTCACATAATCGGTGTAGCTGAGGATAATCCGCACCACCTTATCGCTCACATTCGGCATACTGTAGTCGGCTACGGGGCGGAAATTGCGTTCGTTACCTGTGTTTTGGTATTGCAGTTGCACCAATCCCTGCATCACCCGCTCGGGGTTCAATCCCACCATCATCACACTGGCTTCTTCCATCGCTTCGGGGCGTTCGTGCGCTTCGCGGATATTGAGGGCGCGGAAGTTCAGGATAGAACTTTCTTCCGAAATAGTCCCGCTATCCGATAGTACGGCAAAGGCATTTATTTGTAATTTATTGTAATCACTTAACCCCATTGGTTTCATCAGTTGCACGTTTTTATGAAACTGAATTCCTTTCTGTTCCACCATTTTCCTGGTTCGCGGATGGGTGGATACAATTACGGGAAAGTCGTATTTTTCGGCAATGCTGTTCAGTATCGTTACCAGGTTCTCAAAATTTCTTTCGGAGTTGATATTTTCTTCGCGGTGTGCAGATACTACAAAATACTTACCGTTCACCAGATTCAGGTCATTAAGTATCGTTGATTTTTCAATTTTTGGCAAATACTGCATCAGCACTTCGTACATGGGGCTGCCGGTTTTGATAATGCGGTCGGGGCGCAGTCCTTCTGCCAGCAGATATTCGCGGGCAATGTCGCTGTATGTAAGGTTGATATCAGCTGTATGATCCACAATCTTGCGGTTGCTCTCTTCGGGCACGCGCTGGTCGAAGCACCGGTTACCCGCTTCCATGTGGAAAATGGGGATGTGGCGTTTCTTGGCAGCAATGGCACAGAGGCATGAATTGGTATCGCCCAGCACCAGAAATGCATCGGGCTGCACCTCTTCGAGCACCGGATCGATATTGATAAGTATCTGTCCCGCTGTTTCGGTGGCATTTTTACCCGCAGCATTCAGGAAATAATCGGGACGACGCAATCCGAGGTCTTCGAAGAAAACTTCATTGAGCTCGTAATCGTAATTCTGTCCGGTATGCACCAGTGTATGCTCGATAGCTTCGGAAGTATCAAGTTTTTGCAGCACACAGGCCAAACGGATAATCTCCGGGCGCGTACCCACTACGGTAAGGACTTTAAGTTTTCTGATTGTATTCATATTTTATATTTCTGCTATTAAAAACCATATTTTCTAACTTTACCTTAGTAGAAAAAGTAGTAAAAACTCCCCCAACCTTATTAGCTTATAAATTTATTTAATAAGGTTGAATTAATGACTGTAATTATTTCTACGAGGTTTAATACATATAGAATAAGGTTTTATTAAAATAATCTTCATTCATCTTGAAATATTTTATATGTGAAAATTTGTTCAATCTGCGTCATCTGAGCCCCATTCTCACACTTCCTCAAAATACGTATCACCATCTTCGGGATTATACCATTCATTAATCCAAAACTGGGTGTATAATTCATCTTCGCCAATATTGGTAATATTATGGGTGTACCAAACGGGCATATCCACATACGAGGGGTTGTTGCCGTCCAGGAAAAAATCCATTACCTCATCTGATCCGATTTTTCTCAGTTGAATGCGGGCTTTCCCTTTGATGACGGTAAATCGTTCAATCTTACGGGTATGGTAGTGATTTCCCCTTGTAATGCCTGGGACAGTAGTTGAGAATGACACCTGACCACCCACACCCAGCTTTATGGTTTCCACAAATACGCCCCGCGGATCGGTATGTTTAACCAGTTCTACCGGAAAATGATGCCCGTGATCAATAAAAGAACGGAAGGTGTTGAATAAATGAATATCATTGATATCATTCAATGCCGGTATAATGCCTTTATCGATGTACAATGCCTTAAATTCTCTGAACAATGCCAGCACTTCACTCACTTTACGTTCCATATCATGGGGTACGTCAATGCGTTTTACACCGGTACTGGTCAGATGATCAATCATAAACCGGCACAGCGAGCTCACATGAATGAGTTTGACACTGCTATCGGTGATGATTGTCGGATTTTCTCCTTCAATCAACTTATGGGCAAAAGTTGCAATAAATGTGTTGTAATTCGGCCTGGAAAATTCACCATACACATTGGGTAGTACCAATCCGGTAAATGCAGCCTGATGGCGCCGGGCCCATTCTTCGAGCAACCGGCGTCCGTCCCGTTTGGATTTCCCGTACAGATTATCCAGCTCTTCCTGCGTGGACGACGAAAAGAGAACATGCGGTGTCACCTGCTCCGACTCCATGGCATGGATCAACTGCTTTACCAGTCCGACATTGGTATCGTAAATAACCTGAGGTTCCGGATGCCTGTTCATGGCTGCCAGATGGATAATCACGTCACAACTTCTCACAAAATTCCTCAGCACATCTTCACTGGTGAAATACGCGTCCTCAAACGGAATTCTTTCGAAAACTTCCGGATGAAGCCCCAGGTGATTCCACAGATGTGTCCCCACAAATCCGGCTTGTCCGGTAATACCGATTCTGATCATAGCTTCAAATCATAACGAATTAAATCAAGTTTTAGCAACAACGCTTTCATCCCTTCCACATCTAATCTGGCTGTGTTATGTGAATGATAATCATCAATTTGGGCTATTTCTTCCTGTCCTTCTACAAAGTATTTATCATAGTTCAGGTCGCGGTTATCTGCCGGAATGCGGAAATAATTGCCCATGTCTTCGCTTTTTGCCATTTCTTCGCGTGTTACCAGCGTTTCGTACAGTTTTTCACCGTGGCGTGTACCAATTACCTTTACTTCGGTATCGGCATGATATAGCTGTTTCAGTGCTTCAGCCAGCACATCCAATGTCGCAGCAGGAGCTTTCTGAACAAACAAATCGCCGTTTTTACCGTGTAAGAATGCATATATCACCAGATCCACTGCATCGTCCAGTGTCATCATAAACCGGGTCATATTCGGATCGGTAATGGTAATGTCTTTGCCTGCCTGTATCTGATCAATCCACAGCGGAATAACCGAACCGCGGCTGGCCATTACATTTCCGTAACGGGTACAGCAAATAGTGGTGGATGCATCATCCCCCAGCTGGCGGGCTTTGGCAATGGCTACTTTTTCCATCATTGCCTTGCTGATGCCCATGGCGTTGATGGGGTAAGCTGCTTTATCGGTACTGAGAACCACCACATTCTTCACGCCGTGTTGAATGGCTGAATCCAACACATTTTCGGTGCCGAACACGTTGGTACGAACGGCCTGAATGGGGAAAAACTCGCAGGATGGTACCTGTTTGAGTGCTGCTGCGTGAAACACATAATCCACACCTGCCATAGCACCATCCACCGAACGCTTATCGCGCACATCGCCGATGTAGAATTTTACTTTCGGATTTTGTATCTGGTGACGCATGTCGTCCTGTTTCTTTTCATCGCGGCTGAAAATGCGGATTTCTTTGATTTCGGTATCGAGAAAACGATTCAGCACGGCATTACCGAAAGAACCGGTGCCGCCGGTGATAAAGAGTACTTTGTTTTTGAACATGTATATTTTAATTTTGAAAATTTAATGATTGAAAGAGTTGGAACACTGATGACGCTGATTTGACTGATTTACAAGGATAATGCGTTTAATACCTCAACCTTAAATTAGTTCCCTCCTTTCAGTCGGGATGACAATTGTTTCGGTAGTTAATTACCGCTGCCCGGCTTTTATTG
>SAAL01000257.1 GCA_009929445.1 Bacteroidia bacterium | reverse complement strand
TCGAAAGAGGACCTTTATGAGCGTTTATTCGGTAACAGGAAAGGGGTGGAGGTACGACTTCACCCACAAGGGGGTCAGGCACACGGAAGCCTGGTTCAAGACCAAAAAAGAAGCGTTGCGGGCCGAGGCGCAAAAACGGGAGGAGGTACTCAACCCGCCAGTGGTGGCGGAGGCAACGATAGACATGGGCTTTTTGGAACTCGTTAATCTTCGGCTTGACCATGTAAAGGCCTACAATTCAGCTTCACATTATAGGGATTATCGTTACATGGCTCGAAGATGGGTATCTTTGTGGGGAAAAATGGATTGCAATGATGTCACATCTTCCATGATTGAAAAGTTTGTCTTGAAGAGAAATAAAATTTCAGCTTATACGGCAAATAAAGAAATTCGTTATCTTCGGGCTACTTTTAATTTCGGCAAGAAGAAAAAGTTGATTAACTGCAATCCTGTAGATGGAATTGATTTTTTACCAATCAACAAAAAAGTTAAATATGTACCGAATATTGAAGATATAGAGAAAGTTATCCGATCAGCCGATTCAGGGACTCAAGATTATTTAATTGCCCTCTGCGATACGATGGCTAGGGTTGGTGAAATAAATCAACTCTGCTGGAGTGATGTTGAATTGGATAAACGGTATTTGGTGCTTTACACAAGAAAGAAAAAGGGAGGCCATCGTACCCCGCGCAAGGTTCCTATGACTGATCGTCTTTTTGCAATATTAAGAAGACGATTTTCAGAAAGGAATTTAGAATATCCATGGTTTTTTTGGCATAGTTACTATGAACAAAAAACACAAACCCGTAAAGTCGGTCCGTATGACTACCGAAAACGACTTTTGAAAAGTTTGTGCGAGAAAGCGGGGGTTGCTTTTTTCAGTTTCCACGCTCTCCGCCATGCGGGCGCAACCATCATGGAAAATAACAACGTTCCAATTGGCTCTATCCAGCGCCTCCTTGGTCACGAAAACCGCTCCACAACAGAAATTTACCTACACAGCCTCGGCACTGGTGAATTTGATGCCGTAAGAACCCTTGAGAGAGCAAGGCTCCTTTCTCACACAAAGTCTCACACGGAATAAAAAAGCACCTAGCCATTGCTGGCTAAGTGCTTGATTTCATGGAGCCGATATCCGGACTTGAACCGGAGACCTACTGATTACGAATCAGCCGCTCTACCAAACTGAGCTATATCGGCTACGGAGGCAAAAACGCCTTTTGCGGTGGTGATTGAGGTTTCTTCCTGTAGCAATTTTATGGTAGGGTGTCAAGGCTATGAATCGCCTTTTCGCCTTGCTTTTCGCCCTG
>SAAL01000040.1 GCA_009929445.1 Bacteroidia bacterium | reverse complement strand
TTTGAATTTGCTCAGTGCCGTTCTGTTCTTGTCGGTATACTGAAATGCATACTGATAAATGTATCCGTAATTTACCACTTTAGTCAGATAAGGTGAATACTTGGATGTGTCTCGCGGCACGAATATATCGGGCATAATTCCGCCGCCACCGTAAACTGTCCTGCCTTTCAGGGTTTTAAATTTCAGCGAATCAGCCACATGAATACTATCTTTGGTGTCAAATTCACCGTGTTCGAACCGTTTAACCAGATCCATTTGGTAATCATCGCCTTTGCCCCTTTCGTAAGGTTTCTGGATACTTCGTCCGGAGGGGGTAAAATAACGTGCTACAGTAAGTCTCACGGCCGAACCATCCGAAAATGGAATCTGAGTCTGCACAAGTCCTTTTCCAAACGAACGACGACCGATAATTAGTCCGCGGTCGTTATCCTGAATAGCTCCTGCAAAGATTTCGCTTGCCGAAGCGCTGAATTCGTCAATCAGCACGGCGAGCGGATAGTTGATGCATGAGCCGGTTCCGTCGGCTTTGGCATCTGCACGCGGGTAAGCTTTTCCCTCGGAGTAAACGATCATTTGCCCGGCGGGTAAGAATTCGTTGATCATCCGGATAGCCACATCCATCAGTCCGCCGCTGTTTTCGCGCAGGTCGATGATGAATTTACGGGCACCCTTGGCTCGCAATTCGGCAATTGCATGCAGAAATTCGTCGTACGTATTGTTTCCGAAATTATTGTTCAGCCCGATAAAACCTACACCCGGTTCGATAACATAAGCTACAGTTACTGAATTAACGGGAATTTCTCCCCTTTTAATGGTGTATGAAAGTATTTCTCTGGTACCGTGACGCTTTACGCCAAGTTTCACTTCAGTCCCTTTCGGTCCGCGAAGTTTTCGCATCACCTTCTCGTTGCTCACCACGCCTGCCCCGGCAAATGTTGTATCATTTACCCTAATTATACGGTCACCGGCCAATAATCCCACTTTTTCCGAAGGTCCGCCGCTGATGACCGAAACAATCATCACTGTATCATTCTGAATGTTGAACTGTACGCCAATACCGCTGAAACTACCTTCCAGTTCACTATTCACGGCTTCGAGGTCTTGTGCGGGAATGTAAACCGAGTGCGGGTCTAACTTTGAAACGATATTGGTCATGACTTCATCGGTAATACTGTCCATATTGACATTGTCCACATACTGGTTATCAATCAGCGACAACAATTCACTCACTTTGGATGTGCCTCCCATTGAGAACAAGCCCGATAAGTCTTTCAAATTTCGACCGCTTTGTGCGCGATTCGCAATCAAATTTCCCAGAAATAATCCACCTAAAGCCGAGACAACAATGAATACAATTGTCCAGACATTTCTTTTATTCGCCATATTATTTTTAATTTTTTCTCTTAATTAAACAGATAAATAAGTAAGAAGCAAACGGCCAAAACGATTAAATCACTTATAACAACCGCTTTCAAGCCTTTTTTATAATAAATTTTGTTCAGCAATATCGTATCCGGAATTACACTCACAATAAAAATCAGTGTAAGTAGTATCCAGAAAAGAATTACAGTCGTAAATGAAGCTAAAAATATAAGCAGAAAGACAATTCCAAAGAAAAGTCCATATTTTTTGAAAAACAACGATTTTGATTCCGGCTGAAGAATCAGAAACACAATCAACATTTTCAACAGCATAAGGCCAACAACAGACAGAAACAAGGTCATATTTCTCTTAAAATCAGCGTATTTATCCAGACTCAGGCGGAGCATATCTTTCTTGCGGGAAATTTTAACAACCGAGCCAAACCTCGTAGCAGAAACAGAATCTGGATAAAGCCCGGCCTGCTCTTTCAGTTTGATACGGATTATTCCCTTGTGAATGGTGTAATTGTACACATCCGGCTTTACCGCTATCGTATCCATTACTACGCTTCTACTGTAATACTGAACAGAATAAATGCTGTCAATATTGTGAATGTTCTTGTCAATTTCGATATGTGCGTAAGGCACCGGATCGATGGCAAAAATACTGTTTCCCAGAAATAAGCCAAAAATGAGTATGTAAAACCGATGTTTCATTCGTGGGTTTTTTCCAGAAAAACGACTTCAATGCCTGCACGCTGCAGCAACTCCACACCATCCATAATCCGGTACATTTCACCATACACCACACGCTTGATGCCAGCCTGAATGATCAGTTTGGAGCACTCCATACAGGGCGATGCTGTGACGTACAGGGTGGCTCCGTCGCTGCTGTTGTGCGACCGGGCTACTTTCGAAATGGTATTTGCTTCGGCATGAAGCACGTACGGTTTCGAAACGTTATTATCGTCTTCACACTTGTTTTCGAAGCCTGAAGGTGTACCGTTGTAACCATCTGAAATGATCATTTTGTTTTTCACGAGCAATGCTCCGACTTTACGCCGTTCGCAGTATGAATTTTCGGCCCAGATTCGGGCCATGCGCATATAACGTTTGTCCAGTAAAAGTTGTTTGTTCATCCTGTAAAAGTCTGTCCTTCTATTCTCCTGATGAGAAAATGAAAGATTCATAGATTGTTAATATTTTTCTTAAAAAGAAAAAAAATGTTTTACACCTTCCAAACGACCGGTGATTTCAGCATTCAGCAAAATTTCAGCTACCGTGTATCAGGTGGCAAGCAATTTTCCGGCAAATTCAGATAAATTGATACCTGAAAAATTCCCCGAACTCATGAGCAGGAGAGCCGAATTTTCGTAATTCAGGGATTTCAGTTTTTCCTGAAGCAGGTTAGTATCGGTAAAAACAAGTAAATTTTCGCCGCCAAATGCTCTTTTCACTTTATCCGGATCCAACTCTTCCATCCGCTTATGATGAATGACTTCGGGGTTGTAATACACGTATGCAATATCGGCTTCTTTCATACTATCAGCGTACTGCGGCAGAAAGTCGGAATTCAGGCTGCTGAATGTATGCAATTCCATGCAGGCTATGAGCGTGCGCTCCGGATATTGTTTGCGTACAGCTCTTACTGTAGCTTTGAGCTTGGATGGTGAGTGTGCAAAATCCTTGAAAGCCACCCGATCGGGTTTTTCCACAATTTTCTGCAGGCGGTTTGAAGCACCCGTGAAGTCGGAGATAGCTTCGTAAAATTTATCGTCCATAATGCCTATCTGACGGCACGCCAGACGGGCTGCTTCCATATTTTGCAGGTTATGTTCACCGAAAATTTTCAGCGCCACCTCGTCTTTTCCGGTTTTTACATATGTAATCCCGTTTCTGATTACGTATTTTGGTGTTTTATAAGGAAATACGATGAGATCCTGCCGGCAATTCTGCGCTATGTCATTCAGGATTTCATCGCCGCCGTAATAGATGAGCCTTCCCTGTATTTCCATCGTATCTACAAATTTGCGAAACTGATCCACGTAGTTGTCAAAAGTAGGAAAAACGTTGATATGATCCCATGCAATACCGGTAAGGATAGCAATATGCGGTTTGTAAAGGTGGAATTTTGGTCGCGGATCAATGGGCGAGGTCAGGTATTCATCTCCTTCAAAAACTGCCACGCGCGAGTCGTATGACAGTTGCACCATATTTTCGAAACCCTCGATCTGTGCGCCCACCATATAATCTGCCTTGAAGCGGAGTTTATTCATCACATACAGAATCATGGCAGTTGTGGAGGTTTTACCGTGGCTTCCTCCTACTACAATTCTGGTTTTGCTGCGGGTTTGCTGATAGAGATATTCCGGGAAAGAGTAGATTTTTATTCCCAGCTCTTTGGCACGCAGCAGTTCCAGGTTATCAGCCCTTGCATGCATCCCCAGAATGACGGCATTCAGGTGGTTGGTCACTTTTTCAGGAAACCATCCGGTTTCTTTGGGCAGCAGACCATGCTCTCTCAGCCTGCTGAGCGAAGGTTCAAAAATTTCGTCGTCCGAACCGGTGATTTCATAATCATCCTTCTTACTCAGCGCAATAGCCAGATTGTGCATAGCCGCACCTCCAATGGCAATAAAATGAACTCGTTGCATACCCGGTAATTTTTTGTATTTTTGTATCAAATTCGATTACTTAATATAACGAACCGATTTGTGAATCGGTGAAAATGCTTGGCTGACTGGCAACAAATGGATTCAATGAAGTGTTAAGTAACCATTATAAGGTGCAAATGTAGTAAGAATTAACCAAAAAAGACTCAATAAAAAGGATGAAATTAGATAAAATTGAAGCCGGTTCGTTTCTTGCCGATGGTGGAGCCATGTTTGGAGTGGTACCCAAAAGGGTATGGCAAAAACGATATCCGTGCAACGACGATAATTTTTGTACGCTCATGATGCGATGTCTGGTAATCAAAACGGATGAAAAACTGATTGTGATTGACACCGGCACCGGAGTCAAACAGCTGGAATATCTGAAATATTATCATTTCAAAGATATTGCTGATTTTGATACCGAACTGAAGAAACTGGGCTACTCTGCCGCCGAAGTGACCGATGTTATTCATACACATCTTCATTTTGACCATTGCGGCAGCAGTACGCGGTTCAACGAAGACAAATCAGAGATAATCCCCACCTTCCCGAACGCCGCTTACTGGGTGGGAAAAGCGCAGTGGGAAAATTTTCTGAATCCCAACGTGCGTGAAGGCGACTCCTACTTCGCCGAAAACATGATTCCGGTAGAAAAAGCCGGCAGGTTGAAACTCGTTGAGAAGGATATGTACATTTGTCCGGAGGTGGAGGTAAGGCTTTTCAACGGACATACCGCGGGTCAGCTGGTGCCTTACATCCATTTTGGAGCTAAAACTGTGGTTTTCACGGGCGATGTAATCCCATTTCAGGCGGCACTGCCCATCGCCTGGGTATCGGCATACGATACATTCCCCATCACATCGATGGAGGAAAAAGAAAGGATGCTGAGCGAAGCCGCTGAAAAACAGCAGATTCTTTTTTTCGAACACGATGCCTACAACGAATGTTGCACCGTGCAGCGTGTGAACGGCAAATACCGGGTAAATCGTACTTACCTGCTCGATGAAATTAAGTCATAGCATCTCCGGTAATAAAAAATAACTGACTGATACAGCTCAATTTCTGTGATTCGGGTATTATTTTTGATGCGTTTATTTCATGCGTAAATAATTGTTTTTTAGTTGTCGCATGGAACCTGCCAACCGCAGGCAAGCTCGCATGTCAGATTTTCATCATCTTTGTTGAACCACCGTGTTCATGCTCGTTTCATACTTTTACATGATCATTTTTTTTAAAAAACAACAACACATTTCAAATGAAAAAATTTCTTTTTCTTTCAGTCCTTTTCGCAAGCCTGCTGCTGGTATTCTCTGCGTGTAAAAAAGAGGAACCGAAAACAGGAAATCCGGTTTCACAATTTGTATATGACGGATTATCAACTTATTACCTCTGGGCCGACGAGATGAAAAGCAAAGAACCAACTGCGGGTGATGTGGATCCGAAAACCTACTTCAAGAGTGTGCTGAACGCAACAGACACTGAAAACGGATGGTCATTCATAACCGACGATGTGGAAAGTTTGCTTGCCGGTTTTTCGGGCGAACCTGTTGATTTCGGATTTTCGCTGGCATTTGCTTACGCCAATGAGGCAAAAACCGAATACGTAGCTATCATTAAATATGTATTTCCTAACTCGCCTGCTTCCAACGCAGGTCTGCAGCGTAAAGACATGATAGGTAAAATTAACGGACAGCCCGTTACCGAAAGCAATTACGGGATTCTGTACGGTAGCGCTACTGCTAATTTTACTACGTATAAAAATTCCGGTTCCGGACTGGTGCCCGATAAAACCATCACGTTGACACCGGCTTCTATCCGGACCGATCCGGTACTCTACACAAACATTTATAATATTGGCGGAAAGAAAATTGCTTATCTGTTTTATACCGATTTTATCAGAAATTATAACCAAAGCCTGTACGATGCCTTCTCCACGTTCAGGCAGGCCGGCGTCACCGACCTGGTTCTTGACCTGCGTTATAACCACGGAGGTTCGGTCACTTCTGCCATTTACCTGAGTTCGCTCATTGCACCCGAGACGAAGGTCAGAAACAAATCGCCATTGATAGTGATGAATTACAACAGTTATCTGAACGGAATTTTCGACAAAAACAAATGGAGCCGCACCGACAGCCTGGGAGTGTATGAAAAGCCCGATCCGGATCCGGTAGCTGCAAATCTGAACTTAAACAAAGTGTACATTATTGCCACCAGCGACTCATATTCGGCATCGGAGCTGACCACATTCTGCCTCAAACCTTACATGCAGGTAGTACACATTGGCGGGAATACAGGTGGCAAATACACGGCATCGTGGACCCTGCATCCGTATAAAGAGGAAATAAACAAATATCCGGTGGTGAATATCTACAGCGAAGCTTCACTGAAAGCTGATGAAAAGGACAAACTTAAAAACTGGGCTATGCAACCCATTGTGGCTAAATATACGAACTACAAAAACGAAGATTTTTCGAACCCCGGATACCTTGTACCTTCTTATGCACTGGCAGAAGGCAACGGATATGTATCCAACTGGACTCAGATAGGTGATACCAAAGACGCTTTCCTAGGGCAGGCTATTTACCTGATTACCGGCGACGAAAGCTACAAGCCAAAGCAAAACATACCAGTAAGCAGAATAAAAGCAAGTGAAAGTGCCTCGGTGAGATTAAGTAATCCAAACGATGCAGCAAAAGAGGCAGTAATTCTTGACTATAACCGACTTCCGAAAAACATGCTGAAATGAAACATGTAACTATAAAAAAAGAGGCAAATGCCTCTTTTTTTTATAGATTTTACAACGCACGAAGCGGATGTTTTTTTATCCTGTTTTTATCCAGTGCCTCGTATTTGAGGTATTGCTCTCGTGTCAGGATTTTTTGGAGTTCGCTGTCCCTTTTTTCTGCTGATTTTTTAATTTTATTTGCAGTATTGCAACACCTGCAGTTTTCAGCTTTCTGCACTTCCAGTAAGTAATTGAGTTCTGTTTGTGTCAACTCCTTGGCCTGCTGATTGGAGAATTGAATTAATTCCTGCCTGTTATCCACTTTTTGAGCTGCATATTCAGTCAGTATATCCCTGATAATGGTTGTTTTTTCACCCGAATAAGCTACCGAGAATACCATAATTAATGAGGCAATGAATGCAAATCGTTTCATGTGATTGTGTTTTTTTAAATTCATCCATCAAAATCCCTGCCAACTTATTTTTTAAAATTTCTTACCCGTTTCTTATCCATCCGCTACAACCGTTCCGCAGCTTCAAAATCCAGGTAAAGCTCTGCTTCGCAACCCGAGAGGATATAATAGGCCGGAAACCGCTCAAAATCGCCTTTTTCGTTCAGAATAGATTCAATTATTTCGGCTTTGGAGTTACCGGTAATCAAAAAAATCACTTGCTTTGCATTGCATATCACATTGCCGGTGAGGGTAATGCGGTACTGTCCGCTGTGAGGATGTAAGGCAGCTTCTACGGTTTGGGCAGAGTGGATCAATTCCAGGTTATCCGGAAAAATGGATGCAGTATGACCATCGTCGCCCATGCCGAGCAGTATCATGTCAAAAACCGGAAATCCGTTTTTTTCGGGCAATTCTTTTTTAAGCACCTCCCGATAACGCACTACTTCGTCTGAAGGATTGTTGTCTCCGCGGATATTAAAAATATTTTCGGGTGGTAAAGGTACATTTTCGAACAAAATCTTATGAACATTTCCGTAGTTGCTTTCCTTATCAGCAGGGTCCACACAACGCTCATCCACCCAAAAAATCCGAAGTGTATTCCAGTCAATCTGTCCGGCATATTCATCAGCCAGCAATCCGAAAAGTATATTCGGGGTGTTTCCGCCCGAAATGGCCAGATTGAAGTGCTCCAATGTGCCTTCTTTCTGTTTTACTTTTGATACAATGAGCCTGGCAACCGATTCGGCCACCGATTCAGGCTCGTGATTTATGTGGGTTTTGTTGTAAAGCATCGTACTTTATTTTTATTTTAAATTTCACATGAAAATTTATCACACTGATCCTGCCATTTTATTCGCTTATCACCGAAAAGTGCGTCGGCTTCTTTTGGTCCCCAGGTATTGGCCGGATATAAATACAGTGGTATTTCAGCATTTTCGTTCCATGTGTTCAGAATCGAATCCACGAATTTCCAGCTTGCATGTACCGCATCGGCACGGGCGTAAAGGGTGGAATCGCCTGTCATACAATCGAGCAGAAGTCGCTCGTAGGCTTCGGGAATTTTCGACTGCATCAAATCCGAATAATGGAAATCCATATTTACATTCTGCACTTTGTAGCCCGCACCGGGTATTTTCATCCCGAAATCGATGGCAATACCGGCATCCGGATGAATCCGGAGAATAATCATGTTAGTCTGCTGAGTGGCGCATCGTTGCTTGAAAAGCTGAAGAGGTGCAGGTTTCAGATGAATTACAATTTCAGTAACGCGTACAGGCAGATTTTTTCCGCTTCGGATATAAAATGGCACATCGCTCCATCGCCAATTGTCCACGTAGAGTTTCAGGGCTACAAAAGTTTCGGTTGTCGAGTCGGCAACCACATCTTTCTCGTCGCGATAGGCAGGGATAGTTTCTCCACGTCGTTTTCCTTCTGAGTACTGACCTCGAACCACGTATTTTTCCACTTCTTCCGGCTTGATGGGTCGTAATGCCTGTAACACTTTAACCGTTTCGTTACGAATGGAATCCGAATCAAAAACAGCGGGCGGCTCCATGGCCACAATAGCAAGCACCTGCAGCAAGTGATTCTGAATCATATCGCGCAAGGCTCCCGAGGATTCATAATAGCCTCCCCGATCGCCTACACCGATTTTCTCGGCAGCTGTAATTTCAACTCTGTCCACGTAACTGCGATTCCACACCGGTTCGAAAAAACCGTTTGCAAAGCGGGTCACCATGATATTCTGAACAGTTTCCTTTCCAAGATAGTGATCAATCCGATAGATCTGATGTTCCTGAAATCCTTCGTGAAGTTTTCTGTCCAGTTCTTCTGCCGAATCGAGGCTGTAGCCAAAGGGTTTCTCCACAATGATCCGCTTCCATCCGTCCTTTTCGCTGTTCAGGCCGCAACTCACCAGATGATTTCCCACTTTCTCGTACATGAACGGCGGAATGGAAAAGTAATAAATGAAATTATGCGGAATACTATTTCTGTCGGTTACTTCGTATGCATATTTTTTCAATTCTTCAAAATCTTCGGCTTGCTTGTTATTCACTGTCTTGTAATAAAGCATTCCAATGAAAGAACTGAATTTCTCAGGATACCGTTCCACATTCTGTTTCGCAAAAATATGCATGTGCTGCTCCACATCTTTCCTGAATGTATGTTCATCTTTCAGGTCGCTCCCACATCCAATTACAAGAAATTTTTCGGGCAGCAGTCCGTCAATGTGAAGCTGGAAAATGGCAGGCAATAATTTCCGTTTTGAGAGGTCGCCGTTAGCTCCGAATATAAGCAGCGCCTGCCCTTCTGCCGTACCTTTCGGATGTGTATTTATTGTTTTGTCCATTGCTGTATTATAATTGTCCTTTTATAACAAGTTTTTAACATAAATGTTTACCGGGTTTCCTGACAAAAGAGTACCAATTTTGTAAAGACTGCCATTTTGTCATATCGTGACTTAATGGCATTTATTTTGCTAAAATACGGTAGCAAAAGAACCGGTATTAAAAAAACGACATCAGATAATCGTTTATTTAAAAATAGTATCAGGAACTTTTGTGAAAATTTAATTCCGGCAAACAAATAAGAAATAAATAAATTATTAATCTCTTAATCAAGGGTTTATAAGCAAAATTACTATGGCAAAAGGAAACATTGGGGTTACAAGTGACAATATTTTCCCCGTTATCAAGAAGTTTTTATACAACGATCACGAAATTTTTCTCCGTGAACTAGTATCAAATGCTGTTGACGCCACTCAGAAGCTGAAAACGCTGGCTGCTGTGGGCGAATACAAAGGCGAATTGGGCGATCTGACTATTCGAATCAGTATTAACAAAAAGAAAAAAACACTCACCGTAAGTGACCGTGGAATTGGTATGACAGCCGATGAGGTAAATAGTTACATCAACCAGATTGCATTTTCGAGTGCAGGTGATTTTTTGGAAAAATACAAAAATGATGCTCAGGCCATCATCGGACATTTCGGACTTGGCTTTTACTCGGCTTTCATGGTTTCCGAAAAGGTGGAGATATTCACCCAGTCTTACAGGGAAGGAGCCGTAGCACAGCACTGGTCGTGCAAAGGCGACCCGGAATATACGCTCGAAGAGACCATCAAATCGGAGCGCGGAAGCGATATTGTACTGCATATTGACGATGAAAACAAGGATTTTCTGGAAGAATCAAAAATACGCGAACTGCTGAATAAATACTGTAAATTCCTGCCGATAGAAATCGCATTCGGAAAGAAAAAAGAGTGGAAAGACGGCAAAGAAGTGGAGACCGACGAGGATAACATCATAAACAACACCAAACCCGCCTGGACTCGAAAACCCGCTGACCTGAAAGATGAGGATTACAGCACATTCTACCACGATTTGTATCCGATGACGATGGACGAACCGCTTTTCCACATACACATGAACGTGGATTATCCGTTCAATCTTACCGGCATTCTTTACTTTCCGAAAATAAAGAATAATATCGACATTCAGCGAAATAAAATCCAGCTTTACAGCAATCAGGTTTTCGTGACCGACCACGTTGAAAACATTGTGCCTGAATACCTCACATTGCTTCACGGAGTGATTGACTCACCGGATATTCCACTCAATGTATCCCGCAGCTACCTGCAGAGCGACAGCAACGTGAAGAAAATCTCGGCGCACATTACCAAAAAAGTAGCCGACCGGCTGAACGATATTTTCAAATCGGACAGAACTCAGTTTGAGCAGAAATGGGACGATCTGAAACTGTTTATCCAGTACGGAATGCTGAGCGACGAAAAATTCTATGAACGTGCCGAAAAATTCGCACTGCTGAAAAATGTGGATGGTAAATATTTCACACTCGAAGAATACAAAGAACTTACCGCCGCAGAGCAAACCGATAAGGACAGCAACCTCATTTATCTCTACGCAACCAACAAGGACGAGCAGTATACCTACATCGAAGATGCCAGAGCCAAAGGATACGATGTGCTGATCATGGACGGACAACTGGACATACATGCCATCAGCCAGTTTGAGCAGAAATCGGAGAAAACCCGTTTTGTAAGGGTGGATAGCGATGTAATTGACAAACTGATTCAAAAAGAAGAGACAGGAAAAGTAACGCTGAACGAAGATCAACGCAATGCCCTTGTTTCTGTCTTCGAAAGTCAGATTCCGGCAATGGACAAAACCAATTTCATTGTCACCTTCGAACAACTTCCGGCAACAGCTAATCCGGTTTTCGTGACTCAAAATGAATTCATGCGCCGCATGAAAGACATGTCGGCCATGCAGGGTGGAGGAATGATGAGTTTCTATGGCGAAATGCCCGACAGCTATAATCTTGTAGTGAATACGGCTCATCCGCTGATTGAAAAATTGCTGAAAGATGAAGAAACTGCCACTGAAGCGGAAGTTACACCCCTCAAAGCTCAGATAAGCGAAATGAAAACCCGTCTGGATAGTTTGAAAGAGACTCAGAAAGGCAAAAAAGACGAAGAAATTCCAGCCGGCGAAAAAGAAGAACTGGACAGCCTGCAAAAAAAGATAGACGAACTGAACGAAAACAAAAAAACCGTTTACAGAAACTACGCTGCTGACAACAAACACGTACGACAACTCATTGATCTGGCTTTGCTGGCCAACAACATGCTGAAGGGTGAAGCACTGGCCAGATTTGTGAAAAGAAGCGTGGAACTGATGTAGAACAACCGTTCATCAGTCGCCCCGAAAAAAGGATGCAGGCTGATTCTGAAGAGTCATAAACTCTGCCGGACTACGAAAACTCCGGCAGAGTTTTCATTATCAAATACATATTGAAACTAACTAAAAAATGACTACTTTTGTATTCTTTTTCGTAGAGTTCTTTATATCGTTTACTTGTTTACTAATCAACTATTTACTTTTCGAATGAAACCATTTGATGTTTATCCTCTCTTTGACATAGAAATTACAAAAGGAAGCGGATGTTACACCTACGATAACGAAGGAAATGAGTACCTGGATATGTACGGTGGCCACGCCGTCATTTCCATTGGACACTCACATCCATACTACCTGCAGAAAATGAGTCATCAGATGGAACAACTGCTGTTCTACTCCAATTCTGTCCGCAATTCGCTGCAGGAAGAACTGGCCGAAAAACTCGGGCAGGCATCCGGTTATGAGGATTACTCGTTGTTTCTGGTCAATTCAGGTGCCGAAGCAAACGAAAATGCGTTGAAGCTGGCATCATTCCACACCGGCAGGAAAAAAGTGGTGGCATTCGGCAAAGCCTTCCACGGACGCACATCGGCAGCCGTGAGAGTGACTGACAATCCGAAAATCCAGGCCCCGCTGAATGACAGCCCCGAAGTGGAATTTCTTCCGCTCAACGAGGTTAACACCGTGAAAAACGCTTTGAAAAACCGCGATGTATGTGCAGTCATCATTGAAGGTATACAAGGCGTAGGCGGCATTCAGACTCCGGATTCAGATTTCCTGCTGGCACTCCGCCAAGAATGCACGGAAACAGGCACGGTACTTATTCTGGATGAAATTCAGTCGGGCTACGGACGCAGCGGAAAATTTTTCGCTCATCAATACGCCGGCATTCGTCCGGACATAATCACCATCGCTAAAGGCATGGGAAACGGTTTCCCAATCGGAGGAGTGCTCATCAGCCCGATGTTCAGCGCCGTACACGGAATGCTTGGAACCACTTTCGGAGGCAATCACCTGGCATGTGCGGCGGCCATTGCCGTACTTGATGTGATGAAAAACGAAAATCTGGTGGCAAATGCCGCTAATACAGGGGCTTATCTGATAGAAAAAATGAAAAGTTTTCCGAAAATAAAAGAAATTCGGGGTAAAGGACTGATGATAGGCATCGAAATGGAAATGCCCGCCAAAGAACTTCGAAACAAATTGCTTTTCGAAGAAAAAGTGTTTACAGGAGCCAGCGGAACACACGTTATACGCCTGCTACCGCCTCTTACGCTCACCAACGGCGATGCCGATGTCTTTCTGACAAGATTTTATCACGCTTTAATATCGCTGTAAATGAGCAGATTAAAACACATTTTCTTCCTGATTTTCTTTTTTTGCGTACAGCTTCAGGCGCAGGAAATTCCCACGAGCACCATCACCCTCAAAAACGGAGAAACATACCGTGGAGAAATAGTGCTGCGAACGGAAGAAATGGTCATGCTCAAAACCAAAGACGGAAAACGCTACCAGTTTCAGACCAGAGAAATTGAAAAAATTGGTGCGGAAAACATCCTGATAAGTGAAGAAACTGCCAACGCGAAAATTAACCGGGGTAGTTTTGCCGGAATGATGGATGCTGCGGGCGGAGTGGCTTTTGCCAACGCAACACCGATTGGCCATACGCCGACAATGAATTTTACCCTTGCATTTGGGTCGCGCAATGCGTTCGGTACAAATGCCTTTGCAGGAGCCGGAGCCGGTTATGTTACAGTGGCAGGCAACGAAAGTGTAAAAATCCAATCATTTATACCATTGTTTTTTCAGACAAACATACCGTTAAAAAACACTAAAATCAGTCCTGCAATCGGAAGTAAAGCCGGCTACCAGTTTTCATTGAACGACGAGTACAAAGGAGGCGCATTTCTCAATTTATCGGGAGGAATCATCTACAAACTGACATCCATCACATCGCTTTATTTCGGGCTCTACGCCGAAGCGCTCGGAATATCAGGCACAGTAATTGAGAACAACGAACTGGGAGAATTTACAAAACAGGGAAATGCTACTGTTTACAGCCTGGGATTTAAATGTTCATTCCTTTTTTAAATTATAAAACACAACATCAAACATGACAAAAAAGAAAAAATCGCTTGAGAACAAAGAAATTGTTGATAAAATAGTAGAAGGCATTCAGGAAAAAAAGGGAAAGAAAACGGTTGTGGTTGACCTCACCAAGCTGAATGAAGCCCCATGCAGCTATTTTGTGATTTGTGAAGGCGATTCGAATACCCACGTCAACGCTATAGCTTTTTCCATCAAAGACTGGGTGAAAGAAAAAATCAATGTAAAGCCCTTTGCCACAGACGGTTTCGAAAACTCGCAATGGATTGCCATGGACTACGGCCAGATTATTGTACACGTTTTTCAGCGTCAGTACCGCGAATTTTACGATCTGGAACACCTGTGGGACGATGCCGATCTGGATTTTATCCCCGATCTGGATTAATGAAAGCATTATTTTCTTAAACAAATGGCAATACTCAAACGTTAAATGAGTAGAAAACCATTTTTGTCTCTACCACTTCGGTACAGGCAAATTTATTTTAATATACAATTCGAAAAAAGAGAGATAACTAAATGGAAAAAAGAGACCTAAACAACAAGCCTCAAAAATCATCGTCAGGAAAACCAAAATTCAATCTGAACTGGCTTTATCTGTTAATAATATTTGCCCTTTTCAGCGGATTTTTCATGGGCGACCGCAAGCAAACCAAAGACGTTTCCTGGTCGGTATTTGAATCTTACATGTACAAAGGATATATCGAAAAAATAGATGTATTCTCCAATAAAAACATCGTGAACGGAGTCGTATTAAAAGACTCTGCCGGCTATGTTTTCGGAAAGGATTCGGCCATGTACGCCAAAGACAGGCTGATATCCGCCACCATCACTTCGGACGATGCCGTATTGCAGGCAGTGGCCAAAGTCAGAGAAAAAACCGGTAAAAACATCGATTTCAACGTAAAAGCCGACAGCGATTACCTGAATATTTTCATCATGTTTTTCCTTCCGGTAATATTTCTTGTAGCTATGTTCTGGCTTATGAACCGGAGAATGTCGGGCATGGGCGGCGGCGGAAGCGGCGGTATTTTCAGTGTTGGTAAGTCGAAAGCCCAGCTTTTTGACAAGGACAATAAAAACCGGATAACTTTCAAGGACGTAGCCGGGCTTCAGGGTGCCAAGCAGGAAGTGGAAGAAATTGTTGAATTCCTTAAAAACCCTTCCAAGTACACCGAATTGGGTGGAAAAATCCCCAAAGGCGCCCTGCTTGTAGGTCCTCCGGGTACCGGTAAAACGCTGCTTGCCAAAGCAGTGGCCGGCGAAGCCGATGTGCCGTTTTTCTCCATGTCCGGTTCCGATTTTGTGGAAATGTTTGTGGGCGTGGGAGCTTCGCGGGTTCGTGATTTGTTCCGGCAAGCCAAGGAAAAAGCACCCTGCATCATTTTTATAGATGAAATTGACGCTGTAGGACGTGCCCGCGGCAAAAACACCAACTTCGGAGGCAACGACGAACGTGAAAGCACGCTGAATCAGCTGCTTACCGAGATGGACGGATTCGGATCGAACAGCGGAGTCATTATTCTGGCCGCCACCAACCGTGCCGACATTCTGGACAAAGCATTGCTGCGTGCCGGACGTTTCGACCGTCAGATTCACGTGGACCTGCCCGATGTACACGAACGTAAAGAGATATTCCAGGTTCACCTGCGCCCGATAAAAATCGACAGCACTATCGACGTGGATTTTCTGGCACGACAGACTCCGGGTTTTTCCGGAGCCGATATTGCCAATGTGTGCAACGAAGCTGCGTTGATTGCAGCCCGCAAAGCCAAATCTTTTGTAGGTAAACAGGATTTTCTGGATGCCGTGGATCGGATAATCGGTGGTTTGGAAAAGAAAAACAAGATTACAACCATTTCTGAAAAAAAATCCATTGCCTATCACGAAGCCGGTCATGCTGTCATAAGCTGGAAACTCCAGTATGCTAATCCGCTGGTGAAAGTGACCATAGTACCTCGCGGCGAGGCACTTGGAGCAGCCTGGTATCTGCCCGAAGAACGGCAGCTGACCAACCGCGAACACATGCTGGATGAAATGTGCGCCACGCTGGGCGGACGTGCGGCCGAGGAAGTTTTCCTGAACGAAATATCAACCGGTGCACTGAACGACCTCGAACGGGTTACCAAACGCGCTTACGCGATGGTGGCATACTTCGGCATGAGCGAAAAACTTCCGAACCTGAGTTACTACGATTCGTCGGGCAGCGAATACGGTTTTACGAAACCTTACAGTGAAAAAACAGCTGAAACCATCGACGAAGAAGCACGGAATATAGTTGCTGAACAATATGAACGGGCAAAACAGATTTTACGAGACAATGCAGATGGACATAAACAACTCTCGGACCTGCTGATAGAGCAGGAAGTGATTTTTGCCGAAGACATGGAACGAATATTCGGCAAACGCCCCTGGGAATCGCGAAGCGATGAACTCATGCGGCTGAACGAGGAAGCCATTAAAAAGCAAAAGGAAAACGGAGACTCTACCGACACACCAACCGAAAATAACGAGACGGAGAAAACCGGCGAAGAAAAACCGGATGACTATACAAAAGAGACTCCAAAAGAATATTCCAAATAAGGTGAATTTCAAAAAAAAACAATCACAACCTCAGAAAACAGGCTTCAATTGGAAAGCCTGTTTTTTTTCATCCAAAAATCATAACAGTATCATCCGAATATTTTGCAAACAGTAAGCGCAAAGTAACACGGATTTTACTTTGAAATGACAAATCTTTTAATATCTTTGCATAGCAATTAGTCCGTACGAAAATTCACAAAATCCCGACACGAAACATGCTAAACAAAAACTTCATTCAGCGTACCGTCAGCGGAGCTATTTTTGTTGCAATTGTCATTGCATCAGTGTTGATTTCACCCTATACATTTGCGCTTGTTTTTGTAATCATTACGGCGCTTGCCCTGCACGAGTTTTACAAACTCACCCACAAACCGGGCGAAACCGAAGTAAATGCAGCTGTGGGTATTTCAGCAGGTTTGCTGCTTTTCATCTGTTCTTTTGTCTATGCCTACGAGCTGGTGAACTTTCCGGTTTATCCCATATACGGATTATACGTACTTCTGGTGTTGATTGCCGAATTGTATCGGAAGAAAAAAAATCCCGTGAACAACTGGGCATATTTCATTCTCGGTCAGGTGTACATTGCCCTGCCATTTTCGCTGCTCAATTTCATTCTCTTTATCAGCGGATATCAACCCATTCTGCTCATGGCAGTATTCATCACCATCTGGGTGAACGATACCGGTGCCTACGTAAGCGGCATGCTGCTCGGTAAGCATAAACTTTTTGAGCGGATTTCACCGAAAAAGACCTGGGAAGGATTTTTCGGCGGTGCATTTTTTGCCTTGTTGTCCGGCTATGTTTTTTCGCGCTTTATACCCGATATAAGCCTCATTCAGTGGCTCATTTTCTCCGAACTGGTGGTGATTTTCGGTACGCTGGGCGACCTCTCCGAATCGCTTATCAAACGAACGGAGCAGGTGAAAGATTCGGGCAATGCGATACCCGGACATGGCGGCATTCTGGACCGTTTTGACAGCATGCTGATGGTAGCACCGGTTATTTTCATCTATTTGAAAATGATTATAGGAGAATAATGACCGTACGCCCACGAACCGATTTGCCAATCATTCAATCCGACTAATAAACTCATTACCAATGGAATATAATTTTGACGAAATACGCTCCTACAACCCGGAGGAAGTACCGGCAGCCATGCAGCGTCTGTGCGAAGAAAAACAATTTATGAAAGTGGTCAGTACGCTGTTCCCGTTGATGCCCAAAGAACAGCTGAGACATAAACTTCTGAGTTTCAGAAACTCCGACGACCTGCAAAAAGAGATGGTTTATCCATTTCTGCAATACCTGGAAGCCAATATGACTACCGGAATCATACTTGAAGGCGTGGAAAAAATTGATAAAGGGAAAAACTACCTGTATATTTCCAATCACCGCGACATCATACTGGATTCGGCACTGCTTTGCAGCAAATTTATCGAACACGGAATGGAAACTGTGGAAATTGCTATCGGCGACAATCTGCTTATCATGCCCTGGATTGAAGAACTGGTGCGCGTAAATAAAAGTTTCATCGTACAGCGTGGACTCTCGGCACGTCAGGTACTTGAAAGTTCCGCAAGGCTTTCGGCATACCTGCGTCATGTGCTGAAGGAAAAGAAAAACTCTATCTGGATAGCACAGCGCGAAGGAAGAGCCAAAGACTCCGACGACCGTACGCAGGAAAGCCTGCTGAAAATGTTCAATTTGGGCGGCAACTCCAATCAGGTTATTGAAAATCTGAAGGAACTGAATATCTGCCCGTTAAGCATTTCGTATGAGTACGACCCCTGTGATTTCCTGAAAGCCAAAGAATTTCAACAAAAACGGGATAATCCCGAACATAAAAAGTCGCCGCAGGACGATCTGATCAACATGCAAACCGGCGTGATGGGTTATAAAGGAAAAGTGGTGTATCATATCGCAGGAATTATTAATGAAGAGTTGGACGCCATTACAAAAGAGACTTCCAACAGAAACGAACAAATCGCACTGGCTGCCAAACTGATTGATTATCACATCCATAGCAATTACACCATTTACCCAAACAACAAAATTGCCTATGATGAGATATACAGTGACAATGAATTTGCCCGAGATTATTCAAAATCCGAAAAAGAGCAGTTCGAAGAATACCTGGACAAGCAAATCAGGAAAATTGACCTGGAGAATAAGGACCGCGATTTTCTACGACTAAAAATGCTGGAGATGTATGCCAATCCGCTGAAAAACCAACTGGCTGCACAATAAAAAAAAGAGAGACTCACACATACGAGTCTCTCTCATTTTTTCAGGGAGATTTACTTACTGTCGGTAAATTCCCGGTTTGAAGTATAAGCGGTAAACAAAAGGATAAACCTTACAGGCAACGCAGAATGCAAAAACGGCTTCCAAAAAGGCGCAAATTCCAAATATCACAGAAAAGATCAATACACTTGTTTTCCAGCCAAGCAGTGATGAAATCAGTACCGAAAGGCTAAAAACAACACCTATTCTGGCAGAAAACACCTTGGGTCCGGCATTGATATATTTTGGTTTAATTTTCAGCCATTGATTGATTTTAGCAGAAATAAATGCAAAAGGGCTGTATTTAGACAAATCTGACGATCGGAGTAAAAAATCAGCAAAAAGGAATGCCGGAATTAACAAATTGGATGTCAGCACATAAGCAGTGAGTAAAAGAACAGTCAAAAACGCATTTCCACGCGCTGTATTTTCGTTGATTCGTTTATCTGATATCGGGCAAATGGCAGTTTTCATATTCGGATTGGTTTTATTTACTCTGCAAAGTTAAAACTACTTCACATACTCTGCAATCACCAAAAAATGGTATTTTTATACCAAGAACATGGGAGAACAGATGTTCGATATACAATTTACAACCAAAAATCCGAACTCCCGATAGCTATCGGGACGAACAACCAAACACTTCTTAAATAATCGGAAACAGGTGAAGAATTTCAGGGGGCAAATCAACTATACCCGGAAACCGCATTTCCGGCACCAATCTTCCACGGCCCGGTGCTGTTCAAATCCTTTTCGGATACGCTGTGCTCGTGCTGACAGTAATATTTCGGAAAATTTATCACTAAAAATATTTCCAAGCAGCAGATGTGCGTCGGCATCGATGCAGCAGGGCACTACATTTCCATCGGAAAGAATGGCTATCTGGTCGCGCAAGCCGTAGCAGATTTTCTTTTCGGATTCTATAGTATCCGTCCATTCAAAGCGGGGTGCAAGTTGTAAGTAGATTTTTGGCGACAAAGTGATGTTTCTTTCTTTTTCAGAAATAAGCTGAAAATGATCAGGAAGGTGAAAAAAGTCTTGTATCAGCCTGAAACAAAGTTGATTAAATTCATTGCTTGCCTCGTTGGTCTGATTCCAAAGCCGGAAATTGATGTACGATTTTGCTGAAAGCGATTTCGCAATTTCGAGCATGGAAAGGATAAATTCGCCCCATTTTTCCTTCGGAACATTTTCTTCGGCATCGTGCAACGACACATTAAGCTGACGAACGGGGTTTTTCAGCAAATAATCGGCATGCTTAGCGAGTAAACTTCCGTTGGTGCTGATATTTACTTTCAAATTTTCACCCGAAGCTATTTGCAGGATTTCCCTGAAATGCGGATGCAAAAGAGGTTCGCCCAATACGTGCAAATAAATGTAATCTGTAAATAGTTTTACTTCCCGGGCAACATATCGAAACTCATCGGCGGACATAAACCGTTTAATCCGCTGGCTGCGAAAACAAAAGCTGCAATTAAAATTGCAACTATTGCTGATTTCGATATAGATTTTTTTGAAACGCACCTCAATTGGATTTTTTGAGTTTTTTGGGCAAAACGAAACTTCTAGAATACTCCACACAAAGTTAGAGAATTTATTCTTAATTTTGTGTACCATTAAAGATTCCGGATAAGATGAAAAGAATAGCTGCTATCACCATGGCCCGTAACGATGCTTTTTTTCTAAAGCACTGGATTGCGTACTACGGTGCACAACTCGGAAAAGAAAATTTATACATCTATCTTGACGGGAGCGATCAGCCAGTGCCGCCTGCTGCCGGTGCCGCAACGGTAATTCACTGTGAAAGGATTCAGGGGCAGGTGGTTTCTGCCGAAAAAAGACGCCTTACTCACCTTTCAAACGTGGCAGCCGAATTGCTCCAACGCTACGACCTGGTGATTGGCACCGATGCCGATGAATTTCTGGTGGTTGACCCGGATTTGAACGAAACGCTGGCTTCTTATTTGAGCAAAGTGGATATAAATGTCGCTTTGTCAGGGTTGGGCATGGATGTGGGGCAAAAAATGGGTGAAGAGAAAACAATTGATGAAAATTCCTCTTTCCTTGCTCAAAGAAGCTATGCCGTGCTTTCATCCCGTTATACTAAACCGGTTGTATTAGCCAAACCCGTAACATGGGGCTCCGGATTTCACCGCATCAAAGGTCATAATTTCAAAATTGATAAAAATCTTTACCTCTTTCACTTCGGAGTATTTGATTATGAGATGGTTATGGCGCGTTTTCAGGATAAAGACCGGATGGCATCCGGCTGGGAAAGACACATGAAAAAAAGAGCCAGAACCATTACCACAGTAACAGAGAAAAAAGCACTGGAAGGTGAGAAAATACTGCTTTTAGCACGTATTATGCAAACTGTATTCCGACCGGTATATGCACTTAACAAGCCTTCCATGGGTCCATTCAAATGGGTGGTAAAAATACCGGAAAAATTCAAGAGAACAATGATTTGATAAACACATCTGATTACCACTCAAAATGACCCATAAAATGACAATAGAACCCAAAGTTACCATCATCATACCTTGCTACAATCGGGAGAAATATATCGGCGAGACGCTTGAATGTGTGCAACATATTAATTATGATAATTTTGAATGTATAATAGTAGATAATAACTCCACCGACAATTCGGCAAAGGAAATTCAGAAGTTTATTCAGGGCAAAGACCGGTTTCGCCTTATCCATCAAGATGTAAACAATATTTCAATAGCCCGGAATAAAGCTATAGCAGCTTCATCAGGAGAATTCATCCTTCCGCTTGATTCGGACGATCTTATACATCCGGACTATGTGCGTGAAGCCGCAAAAATACTGCAAAACAATCCGGGGATTGTCGTTGTAACATGCGATGCTGTGCTTTTCGGAGCAAAAAAAGGAAAATGGAAACGACCCGAATACAACTTCAAAGACTTTTTAGTAAAGGTTTCGATACATAACAGTTCCATGTACAGAAGAGCCGATTACGACAAAACAAACGGATATGAGCCTGAATTAAGATATTGCGAAGACTGGGAATTCTGGATAAACCTGCTGAAAAGAGGCGGTGAAGTTTACAAAATAAGGAAGAACTATCTTTTTTATCGAAGGCATAAAGATTCAACACAAAGAAAGTATAGAAGTACCGACGAAAATAAATTTGTTACCAAGTTTATTTATGAGAAACACAAGGAGCTTTACGCTTCTTTGCTCGAGAATCCCCTGGAATTATTGCAACAGCATCAAAAATACAAAAAAGGCTATAACCAGTTACGACGGCTTACGTTTAGAAAACCATTGCCGTAAATCAAGGCATTTTCGAACTGCATTTGCCTCTCCAACGGCTACAAACAGGGAGAAAAAAACGATGAAACGGGTAATGCCGGGTTGTACGTACAACGGTTCCTCAACCAGCATGAACAGAATGTACACAAACAGCAACATCTGCAACAAATAACTGCGGGATTTAAACGAATAGAAAACCAATCCTGACACAACCACCAGGAGCACAACAAATCCACTGATTCCAAATTGCACCGTTTCGCCCAGGAACTGGTTATGTACGTAGGTTTTTTTATTGATTGACTTTGGGATATCTTTCATTATTTTTTCCTGATATTCCAGCGCCTCGTGCTGTTTACCCGTACCGGTTCCCCACCAGAGGTGATCTTCTATGTAGTTCACAGCCAGGGTGTAATCTACCTTTCGCACATTATCACTCAACATTACATCAAATCTGTTGCTCTTTATCAGAAAAAAACCACAGCCAAAAAGGATAACGGCAAAAAATGTGAGTTTATAATAAGAAGATTTTAATTTCATATAATAAAACAGGCTAACAGCTATCAGAAGAACTGCCGAAACAAGTCCCACTCTGCTTTCATAAGCCAGTTCGAGTATCAACAACGAAACAGAAAAAGCCACCATCTCCCAAACTGAAACATAAGCCAGCTTATCCTTTTTGAAATACAGATAAAATCCGGCAATAAGACCCGATAACAGCACCAGTGAAATATAAGTTGGATGCTCGTACATACTCCAGACGCCAATTAGAGCATACGTATTGTACAGTCCGTCAACTGCAAGTTTGGTAGTCACCCATTCTTTCAGCGAGGCATCATACACATTTACGTTGTAAATCCAGAACACAAGTGTAATACAAATGAAGACAAACAACACCCTGAAAACGACTCTCAGTATACGCAGATAAGTTTGTTTACCGAAATCGAAAAGACAATAGGCCAGCGGAAAAATGAGAAAAGAGTACACTTTTTCGGGAAAATGGAATTTAGAGCCGTTGAAGCATGCGCCAATGATTTGGAGGAGTGCATAAGCAATCAGGAAAAAATAGACCTTATTGAAAGCATACACTTTCTGCTCCCTGATAAAATACAGAATCGCAAAAAAAACAAAAAAACCACTGCTGTAATATCCTATCACCGGTTTGGTAATGGAGAAAACGAGAGAAACAATAATGGATGCGATTAATGCATTTCTGAGCGTGAAGAAATCCTTAAGCTGATTATTCGTTTTTAAGAAATCTGCCAGTCCGATAGCAAGAAAAACCAACAAAAAAACCACCTGCAGTATTCCGGCAGCGGAAGTCAGGTATTCCTTTGAAACATAATTGCTCCCGGGGAAAAGGTAACGTATCAGAAGTATGGCTATTACCGTGATGAGCGATACGGACAATACAAATATATTTTTTCTTAAAAACTGCATTTTTTTGTCTTTCAGTCAGTTACAGTGAGTATAATCTGAGTGTACTAAGTGAATTTATTTTTTTAGTTCTTCTCCGGAGCATGTATTTTTCGAAATCAGGTTTTAATTCTTTTTTGGATTAAACAACCTTTCGAAAAGTATCTTCAAGCGGATAAAACGGAGCTCGTTTCTGGCAGCTCCGGTATTCAGCACGTTGGCAAAATAGGTAGCATGACCAATAATTTCCGAAACTCTAAAACCTCTTCTGGCAAGTCTCCGGATATATTTACCAAGGATTTTCGCCTCAATACTCACAATGTCCCGACGGACTTCATCCGGCTCATCGTTACTGAATAAGGGCAGTTTATTCTCCCACTTTTTATGAATATTCGTCAGGTTGTTATAATACGAAGCATCCCGGTTGCCTTCCGAGAAATGTTCGAGCAGTATATCATAGACCACATAATTACTGAAACCGGCAATCGCAGCCTGAGCAGATATATCAAAATCGTATCCGTGAAAGCCCGGTATTGTTTCATCAAATCTTACAACATCAAACAAATCTTTTCGCATGGCAAGAAAAACACCGTCAAGTAATACAACAGGAAGACGATTACCGGTGAAATCCGAAGGGTCTTTCACTTCCACATGAGCAGTTTTTTTATTTTTCAGGTGTTGAATAATATGGATGCATCTGCCGCCTACCGCCCACGAAGCGGGCACGTTGGTCATCATTTTACCACCGGCTACTCCTACAATTCCCACTTTTTTGTCAGCCAGGTGACTGATAAGATTCGTTCCCCAGTTTTTTGTTCTGAACAGCACATCATCATGTACAAAGCATACATACGGGTACAAACTTCTTTCAACACCTCTGTTATAAGCTGAGGAAATTGAATATTTACCATGTGAATTATCTATAGTGACGATTTCAAATTCAACTCCTATTGTTTCCTCCATGTTTTCCCGGAGCGAGGCTGAAATATCCGGATGTCTGGAACAAATGATTATCGAAATCATAATGCGCTTTCAGGTTGATTTAGTCCGCAGGTGCAAATATATCTGTTTTCGGATTGATTTTTCTGCATTCGCTCCAGATTTTGTGTTTTATCGTTCCAGATTTCAGTATGATAGAGATGATACTGCACTGCCAGATTTCGCACTGATTTCACTTGAAAACCGGCAGCCTGAAATCGCCAGAACAAATCCGTATCTTCACCCACAGCAGGCATTGTGTACTCCTCATCAAAGCCGTTAATGGCGTAAATTGCTTTTTTATAAAATGACATGTTGCTGCCAATCAGGCGGTTGGCTTTCCGGAGTGCAGGGATAAAGCGCAACCAACCGTCGGGCGAGATGAAGATGCTTTCTTCGATGAAAGTGGTTTTTCCTCTTCCGGTAAAGAGTTTCCGGATGCATTTCTTTTGCATTTCGCCGATAGCTTCAGGCATGTTGTTTTGAAGAAATCCGGAAGTTTCAGGATCAAGTTTTACCCTTTTGCCTGCCAGAATCACCTTCTCGCCGGCAAAGCGCAGGTGCATTTCCACAAATCGCGGATGCAGCACACAATCGCCGTCGATAAAAATGAGCCAGTCTGCATTGGCGTGTCTTACGGCATTGTTGAGTGCTTTATTTTTCCGCCAGCCGTCGTCTTCTTGCGATAAATGCTGAAATGAGTGCTCAAACGGATAATTCCGAACAAAATCTTTCATTTCGTAGCTTTCACCATCTTCCGAAATAATTATCTCGAAATTTTTCTCAGTCTGTTGTTTTAGCGAATCCAATACCGGTTTCAGTAGCCGCGTATTGTCATATACGGAAATTATGACGGATGCTTTGTAATTCATTCTTTAGAATTTTACACTTAAAATGCCTTTCAGCCAGTTCAACAATTGATTTCGGTCATCGGGTGTAGCCATGTCAATGGAACCGATGCAACAAAATTTCAAATCGTTTCCGGATTGAAATGTGCGCATTTTTCGTTTCAAATAATTTTTACCCCGGTTGACCGGTTTCATGTACAGCAAATGTTCGGACGAAGGTTTTATAACCGCTTTATCCGAATCCAACATCAGCAAATAATAGATTTCGTGGGTGTTAAACTGCTTTCCACTCCGGAATTTATGTGAAATATTCGAAACAAAATGATCCGGATTTTTTAAGAAATAATCGGCTATCACACTTTTTTTGAGCGGGTGCGGCATGTGGTCCAGGTGAAAATACCTCCATTTTTTTCCATATTTTCGCGCTCCCATGATCATTCCGTCCTTGAATCCTACCGGTTTATGCCCGTTTTTCATCGGTTTAATCAACCACAGCAACCTGTCCGCGAAAAGATTTCGCCAGTTTCCATAGGCCACAATTTTATCTCCATCATACCAGTCGGTTATTTGCAACGGACGCACGAGAAAAAAATCGTCGTTGAAATAAACATAGTTTTCGCTCAGATCCGGAATTCTGTAAATACACGTTTCAACTGCCCGGCTGTTGAAAACGGGCAAATACTCTTCATACCCTCTGAAAATAACTTTGTGATCCACTATCTCCACCGGAATTTTATTTTCGGGGAAATTATTTTGAATAAAAGCGTCTAATCGGGGATTTTGCTCATCAGTAACAATGAATATTTTACGTACGAAGGGTGCAAACCGCAATACGGAGGCAACACAGTAGAAAATCTCTCCTTCCGAACGGTAGCGCGTAGGTCCGGCAATATCGTCGGAAGACTGAGCCTGCGGACTGAGATAAGGTTGAATCCTTTTCTTGTGCATCGGATCATTTCCGTCAACCCAGGCTATTACAACATCGATTTCTGCCTCCCTACCTCCTGAAGGAGGAGTTTTGGTATGATTAGTCATCTATTAATAAATATCAAAAATAACAATAATTTCTTTGTTGTACTCCTTGTGGTTCCCACCTTTGAGCCTGTCCCGTTCCGAAAGTTATTCGTAACGGGAGGGTAACGGGGCTTTATTCTCTCACTTCCCACGCTTTTATCCAGTCCACTTCCAGTTTTCCGGGTGCGGGTTCTGTTTTTGCGGGAATGAATGAATTGATACCGATGTACAATGCTTCCTGTGGCACATTTTCGGTGGTGCGATACACTTCGAGGTTGTTCACATACCACACCAGCGCACGGGGCGTCCACTCCAGCGTGTAGATGTAAAACTGCGATTCCGGAATTCCATTTATGGTCAATCCATCCATTTTATGCTGGTTGGCATTCCCCATCGTTATGTTGTTTCCATCGAAATGGAAAATATTGATGTGCGGTAGTTTTTTCTCTCCGCTCAGCCACAACGCATGGTGTATGGAACCGCTGCAACGTATTTTGGCACTGAAAACACCGTATTTTTGCCGGAAAGCAGCCGAAGTTTGTATTACATCCGAGGCGTATTCATACTGTTTTTCCACAAAGCCTTTCTGCACATCCCAGGCAAGCGATCGGGATGGCAATTCTACGGTATGAATGGTGAGAATTCCGTCCGAAGTACTCACATTCCGCCCGTTGTTATTTGCCTGAAGTTCATTTACGTACGAGTAATTGCCTACCAGGCGGGGATTTCCGGAATGAAATCCGGCCGACCAGCGCGATTCTTCCTGCTTATTCCAGTCGAATCGTTCGTTGAAAGTGAGCCTCACGCGGCTGTACTTTCTGAAAAGCGATGATTTGTTTCGCCTGGCAGGAGTAGCAGGCTGCCCGCCCGTTAGTTCGCGGTAACGTTGTTCCATCCGGTATTCATGAGTGGTTTCCCAGCGGTCCGGATTAGCCCAGAATGCATTTGCCTGCTGAAAATCTGGTTCCGAAATCTTCTTTTTCAGTTCCTCAAACTCGCGTACAGCCAGCGAGTCGTGGTACTGGGTATAGTTTTTATATCCGCCGGATTGTTCGAAGGCTTTGAGTTTCTCTATTTTGGCCGATACCTCCAGGATGGAGAGATTCTTCAGATTAAGCGATTCCGGGTTAGATTTGAAGCTGAGGTATTCTTTGAGCGAATCGGAGTATTTGGTCTCGTAATAAAGTTTGATATTCGGGTCGTTCAGCAGTTTCTCATACTGCCGGAGAATACGGCATTCGTCGGTATCCCTGTATTTTCTGGTCCGGTAAAGTTCTTTTTTCTGACGAAAATCATCCGAATTCACAACCTCTGCCAGCTGCGCTTTGTCCTGCATTTCTCCGGCAGAATACTCCGGTTCGTCCACACCGCCAGCTGTCTGTACGGTTTCAATCTTTCGTTCGAAAGCAGAAGTGGATTGTACCACCCTGAAAAGTCGTTTCCAGAATAAATTCATTTTATTAACAGATTAAAGAACACAGAATAAAGAACACAGATTTTTGGGCGTGGAAATCTGAAAATCAGATTTTTTCAATCCATTCAAAGCACTCATCCATCGTATTTGCAAAATACGGTTTGTACCTTTCTTCCTTCGGGATGAAAGCCCCTGATTTCATCTGTTCCGTGAGATGAATCAAACTATCATAGAATCCATTCATATTCAGGCAGACGAGCGGTTTCCGGTGCTCTCCCACGGAGCCGGATGCAATGACATCAAACATTTCGTCGAGCGTACCGTAGCCTCCCGGCAGCACCACAAACGCATCTGACTCGAGCTTCAACCGTTTTTTTCGTTCGCTCATATCAGCTGTGATTATTTGCTGTGTGGGCAGTGTGCTCAGCCTGTTCATCCGGATAATGATTTCGGGAATCACTCCGATAATTTCTCCCTGATTTTGGGCGGCTCCTTCGGCTACTGCATCCATCAATCCACCTGTAGCACCACCATACACGAGTACATGACCCTTTTCGGCAATCGTGCGGCCAAACTGAAACGCCAGCTGCCTGTATACCTGATCAATGTTGTTGGACGATGAACAAAAAACACAGATTCTCATTTTTCAGTTACATGTAAAACGTTGGAAAACACAATGTAGTATAACTTTGGACGATAAAAAAATGAAAAAATGAATACCCGTTTCTGCCGGATATTCATTTCTTATCGTGATTCTTTTTATCTTCTGATCATTTGTTTCTGATTCATCCGTTTAAGCATCTATATTGGCATAGGAGGCATTGTGCTCAATAAACTGGCGGCGCGGTGCCACATCATCGCCCATCAGCATGGAGAAAACGTGGTCGGCTGTAGCAGCGTTTTCGATGGTTACCTGACGCAGCGTGCGGTTCTCAGGATTCATGGTGGTGTCCCACAACTGACTTTCGTTCATTTCTCCCAACCCTTTGTAGCGCTGCACATGGATGGCCGATTCGTTTCCGCCTCCGTATTTATCAATAAATGCAAGGCGTTGTTGTTCGGTCCAGCAGTATTCCTCCACTTTTCCTTTTTTACACAGATATAGCGGAGGTGTGGCAATATAGAGATATCCCTGCTCTATTACCTCTTTCATGTGTCGGAAGAAGAATGTCATGAGCAGCGTGGCAATGTGAGCTCCGTCCACATCGGCATCGGTCATGATGATTACCTTATGATAGCGCAGTTTGCTCAGATTAAGCGCTTTGCTGTCCTCTTCGGTACCGATAAACACGCCGAGCGCCGTATAGATATTTTTAATTTCTTCGCTTTCGAGCACTTTGTGCTGCATGGCTTTTTCCACGTTCAGAATTTTTCCCCTCAAAGGTAAAATTGCCTGAAACTCGCGGCTGCGTCCCTGTTTGGCAGTTCCACCGGCCGAGTCTCCTTCGACGAGAAATAATTCGCATCTGGCTGGATCTTTGCTGGAGCAGTCGGCCAGTTTTCCGGGCAGTCCGCCACCCGAAAGGGGCGATTTGCGCTGAACGAGTTCGCGGGCTTTGCGTGCTGCATGGCGCGCAGTGGCAGCCAGCACCACTTTATCAACTATGGTGCGAGCGTCTTTCGGATTTTCTTCCAGGTAATTGCCGAGTGCTTCACTCACAGCCATTTCCACCGATCCCATTACCTCGGTATTTCCGAGTTTGGTTTTGGTCTGTCCTTCGAACTGCGGTTCGGCCACCTTGATGGAGATAACGGCTGTAAGCCCTTCGCGAAAGTCATCGCCGCTGATTTCTATTTTTGCTTTTTCGAGCTTTTCGAGCAGTTTGTTGTCTTCGGCGTATTTTTTCAGCGTACGTGTAAGTCCGCGTCGGAAACCGGCCAGGTGAGTTCCTCCCTCAATGGTGTTGATATTATTCACATACGAGTGAATATTTTCATTGTACGAGGTATTGTAAAGCATGGCAATTTCTACCGGTGTGCCGTTTTTCTCGGTCGAAATGTGGATGACTTTGTCAATCAGGTCTTCACGGCTTTCGTCGATGTAGGCAACAAATTCTTTCAATCCTTCGCGGGAGAAGAATGTTTCACTTATGAAATCTCCATTCTCATCTTTCTCGCGTTTATCGGTGAGCGTGAGGGTGATTCCGGCGTTGAGGTAAGCCAGTTCGCGCAGACGGTTGGCCAGCACTTCGTATTTATACACCGACTCGATAAATATGGAAGTATCGGGCAGGAAAGTTACTTTAGTGCCTTGATCTGCAGTATCTCCGATAAGTTTTACATCAAACTGGGGGTGCCCGCAGGAGTACTCCTGAACGTACATTTTTTTGTTACGGGCCACTTCCACCCGCATGAACGACGAAAGTGCATTCACACACGAAACGCCTACCCCGTGAAGTCCTCCTGAAACTTTGTAACTTCCTTTGTCGAATTTACCTCCGGCATGGAGCACAGTCATCACCACTTCGAGCGCCGATCGTCCTTCTTTCTCGTGAATGTCAACAGGTATTCCGCGTCCGTTGTCAGTCACTGTGATGGAGTTATCTTCGTTGATCGTTACTGTTATATTGTCGCAATAACCGGCGAGGGCTTCATCGATGGAGTTATCCACCACTTCGTAAACCAGGTGATGGAGTCCTTTTATACCTACATCGCCTATGTACATGGCGGGGCGTTTTCTTACTGCTTCCAATCCCTCGAGTACCTGAATACTGCTGGCTCCGTATTGTTCTCCAGCTTCGTTAATTTGTTCTTCTGTCATTTTTTATCTCTTTAATTTTCAGAATATTATCCAAAATTCTGTTGTTCTGTTTTCACATGGATTTACCAACCCAAAAAACATACAAATATACGAAAAAAATCCCATTCCGAAAAAGAAGAACAAGCCAAATTTAGCTAAATATTTCACAGATTTATCATTATTTTTTCAATGCATTTCGTAAAGTATTATTTGATTATCCGCATGATGACCAAAATCCATTACCACGCCTTTTTAGGCGTGAATTTAATGGTTTTAAGAGATTGGCTTAAGCCAAAGTTTGATAAATGTTGGCTAAATCTCTTTAATCTACTTTATAAAAACCCATGCATTAAAAGGCGTGAAAACTATAAAAATGTTTAATGACATATAAGTTAGAAGCAGGCAAAAACCATTTGTTCTTGCGGAAAAGGTTGGATTATTTATGACAGGGAGGAATCAGAAGCCGTGAAAATGGCCTTTCTGCGGGCGTCGATAATCATGGCGGCGGTTATTTCGATGCCAAACAGTGAACTTTCCACCGTCATATCGAAGTCTTTGAGGTTTGCCCATTCACGTTTTGTGTAGTGCCTGTTGTAGTTCATCCGTTCCCTGTCTTTCTTTTCCATTTCCTTTTCGGCTTCTTCGGGGCTGGCGCCGTACTCTGTTATCACCCTGTTGAGCCGGAAAGCATCACCGGCATGCACAAACACATTGAAACAGTGCGGATGTCCTTTCAGAATATAGTCGGCACACCGGCCAACTATCACACACGATTCGCGGGCAGCAATGTCGCGTATCACTTTGGTCTGAACCATGAAAAGCATATCCTGGGGAGGAATTGTCTCATTGACATAAGCATAATTCTGTTTGTAAAGCTTATACAGCAATCCGTTGGAGAGTTTTTGCTCGTGTGCTTTCACATATTCGGGTGTAAAACCACTTGCTTCGGCAGTGAGGTCAATGAGTTTGCTGTCGTAAAATGAAATTCCGAGCTTCTGAGCGATGAGTTCACCCACGGCATGTCCGGCGCTTCCGTATTGCCTGGATATGGTTATCACGTAATTGTCGGTGGTCATGTAAGGCTCGGGAACATATTCTTTGGCTGCAACCGCGGTGTCGGTAAGCGGGTCGACAAACCGGATGTGCTTCTGGTAAAACTGAACAATAAATCCGACGAGCAGCGCCGAGGCTATTGTTCCTTCGCGCACTCCGTGCAAGCCGTTGTTAAGCAGCAGTATAGCAATAAGTGCCGAAAGCACAAGGAATGAATCAAAAAGAATCTTTACCAGTCCGAATTCTTTTTTGAAAGTATCGGAAAGTGCAATCACGAGGCCATCGCCCGGCAGCATCACCACATTGGCTTTCACCAGCAAAAATACACCGAACGCAATGATCACACAGCTGGCGATACAGAATAACCACTGCATCAAATAATTATGCGGAATGACACCGCTCATCAACTTCAGGCTGACATCAATAAACCAGCCAAACAGGATGACCACGGGTATTTGAAGTAAAAGATAAGGTTTGAAATTCTTCCGGAGCAAAATGAGCTGCAAAACAACAAA
>SAAL01000256.1 GCA_009929445.1 Bacteroidia bacterium | reverse complement strand
CCCACCGAGCAGAAAACTTCCCCAAAGGGCCCATACTCATATTCGGATCTACTTCTGCGCGATATATCAGTATTCATTTCTTTATCTTCACTCACTCTGAGATTTTGGTCTGCTTTTCGGGGTCACTATCATCCATCGCTTCCTTTTCATTGATGATGTCCTTTCTATCACTTTTCGGACACTTCTTCCACTTAAGCCTCTGATACGAAAATCAGGGGGCACCTCCATCTGCGCGTTTGACAAACACCAAATCTTCATCTTCATCAGGCCATTGACACGTTTCAAAACCCCATTTTTCTGTATCCAGCCACTTCGACGGGGAGAGTCAGTTTATCGCATTGCCATTCCAAGCATACCTGTAAAAAGGGCGTTGTACAAAAAACCGAATATGGCATTTATATACAATAAAAAATTAGGCCATGCAAGCTTTGATGGTTCATTCTTTTTTATACGAATTCCTATTATTAGACTCCATATCGGCAAAAATAAACTCAGCAAGAATATAAGCAAGAAAATAATATCATCTAGGGTTAAACTATCCCCCATACCCAAAAATTCTCCTAATTCACCCAGATAGCCCATCAACTCAAAGTGGCAAATAAATAATCCGGCCAGTATGGGATAAAGCCAAGTTAAAATAACCGTTTCATAAAAATACACTCTTCGTTTTTCAGGTGGACAAAACCAATCTACGACAGCTCCAATAAATTTCAAGATTTTCATTTTATCTCTGAATTACTCAATCTACTTCATACAGCTTGAATTCCAAAACTCATCATATAGAGTCTCCTTCCAGTTTCCTTTTGTAAAAAAGGGAGACCCCGATCCCGCTAATAGATAATTACCCCAATCATCTATTACATCCTTGGTTCGCTTATACCAGGGATCATCTTTATGTGGAGTAAAGTCATACTCATCCTTAAACTCCACATTCACTACACATACAACATCACAAACACACCCACACCCACAAAAAAAACTTTTGTATTCTTTTTCACACTTCCAACTACATCTTCCAGAAGCTGTAACAATTATTCTTCCAATTACATCATTCCATGTCTGAAAAACATCTGAATGCACTTTGTCCGAAGAATATTTCCCATTTTTTCCACATTGAGCCCATCCTCTCGCATTTAAAAGGAAGGCCATACTTAAAAAATGTCTGTAATTTGATTCGTCTCTAATATCATCAATAATTCCTTGTGACACGGGATAAGTTCCTCCCTTTCCGAGGTGCCAAGCTTTAAATGCATCAGATTGAGTATCAATTATTGTCGGATCTGCGTTATCGATAGGATCAGAAACACAACATCCT
>SAAL01000255.1 GCA_009929445.1 Bacteroidia bacterium | reverse complement strand
ATTCCTATTTTCATCCGTAATGGCTTGGATAGAACCGAGATTATCTTCATGTATATAGTAAATATGCTCCAAGCCTTCCGCATCATTGTACACCCGCATGGCAATGAGTCCGGCAGGGGTTACAATATAGTCAATCTCTTGTATGATGTTGTTTTGTACAGTCCGCTCATAAGCGCCAAAGTAGTAACGAGTCTTAGCTGCCTTATGAATGCTGCTTCCTCCTTCCCAAGTTAGCGTATCCGGCATAATAACTCACGATACAATCCGGAACACAATGTCCCGAAACTCTCTCTGTTATTCATTTTCTTTTATTTTTAGGTGTAAAAGTAGCAAAAGGCAGGGAAATTACTAAATTATTTGAAAATTACTTTTGATTATCAAATGGTTATTTTGATAACTCCCGATCTGGAGTATTACCACCATAAATCATCAAGTTTTTATCTAAACACGGAAATGCAAAAGACGATACAGCATTATGATTTATGGAAAAATAAAAATTAAAGCACAAACTATGATCTCTAAATATAAGTAAATTTTTATATCTTTTAAAAGTGCCTTCTAAAAGGATTAAATTACGAAAAGAAAAAAGAACTTTATTTTGTTTCTTCAAATTTAGATTAAATCTATAGTCTATCCCGATACTATAATTACCATAATAAAGTGTATTATGATTATTATTGTACTTAAAATTACTTTCTAACAATGTAACTAATTTTTCACAAGAACTAATACTTGTTGATGATGATATTGATACGTTTTTATTAAATAAAATAAGTTCTTTTTCTTTGAGCCATTTAAAAGAATTTCCAATACAGATTAATTTATCTTTTTTTGTTTCCAAATTTAATTCATAACCACTAAATGTATCTTTTAATTTAAGTATATCGTTTTTTAGAAAAAATTTACCCTTAGAGATAATAAGAGAAAAAGAAACATTAGTAAAATTATCAAAACTAATGATTTCAAGTAAATAATTGTCATCGTCCAAAGTAAGGGAAACACTATTTTCATTATCAATTTTGGCCCAATAATTTCCTTGCTCAATAATAGTTGCATTTACTTTACTTGTTAAAGAATAAAGAACAATTAAAAGTATAAAAGTTTTATGTCTCATATAAAAAATTATTAAGGGGTAAAGGGCGTAAAAATATACCTAAAGTCAAAAAGCTTGTTACTTGTAAATTTAGCAGCTTGTAGCATATAATAGTTGTAGTTTAAAATATTAGTTGCCGAACCCTGTAATATATTAAATGAAAAACTATAAGCTACACCTTCAGAGCTAATACTATGAAAATTAACTCCAAATTTATAATGAT
>SAAL01000254.1 GCA_009929445.1 Bacteroidia bacterium | reverse complement strand
TTTGCGACATAAAGTTACTGATTTTCAGCGACTTTACCAAATAAATATGCTGCTTTTTTGTTATAATTCAGCAAGTTATGATACTTGCGAAAGTTGAATCACGTAATTAATGTTTTAGCAAAGATAACAAGTATCTCTAAAAAAGCAGTCAATTTGTTATAAAAATATAAAATCAATTCATAGTACCTTTTGTATGTGCTAATTATTACATATCCAATCAGGTAGACAAGAACTCTTTTGAATTACTATTACAAAGAAAGTGTTTTTTAAAAGTTCAGGAAAAAGATTGCAAGGCTTGTAGAAATTTGGTAAATTCAAAATTCTTATTCAAAGACAACTAAATTTCTGTCGATTATTATTTTTTTATGTGTTGCCCTTTCACCTGTAATAAAATAATTCTTTGCCAATGCTTCATCAAACTCTTTTAAAAAAGCTTCTTTAATACGTGAACATTTTTCATTTATCGAGTTTTTTGTTGGATCAACAACATCATTAATACTTTCAACAATATCTTGCAGTTCTGATTTTGGAGTTATTTTGGAATAAATCATCATTAATTCTTCTCTATAGTCCGATAAATGCTTAAACATAATACCATCAGGGTGTTTAAGAAATAAAATGAAAACAGCTTTGGGCAATGGAGTGAGAAAAATTTCTTTGTTTCCATAATCATTCAACAAAATCCTAAAATCTTTGGTGATTGTAATTCTGCTGACTTCAGCTTTTGGTAATAAAAGAGAATTGAGCATAATTTCATTTACTCCAATTTTTTTTAACTTTTCAATTCGCTCTTTAATTTCATCAATTATTTTATTTGCTTCAAGTGGAAAGTTATAATCTGCAATTTCATCATTATCTGGCTTTCCAACTTTGTATAACTCACTACGATCTCCTACTCTGCTAATGTACTTAGCTACTTGCTTCCAAAGTTCATCATCGTCAAATTTTGTAAATTCAAAATAGCTAAAAAGATAACCTTTGTCAGTTTTTTCTTTAAATCTAATAAAGCCTGTTTTAAGAGTTTGACTTTCAGTAGTTTTATTCAAGAAATCATTATAACTGATAGTTGAAGCATTCAGATTGAGATCACTCGAATTATCATCAAAATAAGGGTAATGATAAACTACTGTTTCAATAGTTAAAATATTTTTATTCAGAAAGGGAATATAGCAAAAATTATAACCTCGCTGACTAAAATACCGATTGATTTCATCAAAATTACATATTCCGGTGATACCCGTTCACGTTTTCCGGTGATATCCGTTCACTGTTTGTTCAAAAACGATTAGGCAGATGTAAAATTAATACTTTTTCCTT
>SAAL01000039.1 GCA_009929445.1 Bacteroidia bacterium | reverse complement strand
GTGGGTGGGGTTTCCTTCTTCTTTTTTTGCGGGGGGAAGAAAAAAACAAAATAAATTTCCATCAAATTTGCACTGTCCTGTCAAAAAGCTAAATCCTTTTTTTCGTTATTTATTTATCAATATCGTATCTGTCTGGTCATCTGGCTGTCTTTTTACACTTGTTGCCAACAAATCACTAATTAACCACTCAGATCTTATTGCTTAGCTCGTCGTGCCAGATTGAGTTCCCATTTCCAGCTCGTGCGGAGCGTTTCTTCTACAGTTTCTACGGCTTTCCAGCCGAGCTCGTTGTTGGCATGCGAAGGGTTTGCCCAAACCTGCTCAATATCGCCTTCGCGCCGGTCAACAATGCGATACGGCACTTTCACTCCGTTCACTTTCTGGAATGTATTCACAAGTTCGAGAACTGAAAGTCCTCTGCCTGTACCGAGGTTGAAGGTTTCCACATTGAATTTGCTTTTCTTCTGCAACATCCGCTCTACTGCTATAACATGAGCTTTGGCAAGGTCCACCACATTGATGTAATCGCGGATACAGGTTCCGTCGGGGGTATTGTAGTCGTTACCGAAAACCTGAAGTTGCTTGCGGATGCCCATAGCCGTTTGAGTAATAAACGGAACGAGGTTATTGGGCACTCCATTGGGCAATTCACCTATTTCGGCACTCGGATGAGCGCCTATCGGATTGAAATAACGCAGGATGGTAGCCTGATAAAATCCGTCGGAATATGCGGTATCGCGAATTATTTCTTCGCAGATTTGTTTTGTATTTCCGTAGGGTGAAAGTGCAGGCTTAATTGGCGCCTCTTCGGTAACAGGAAGAATATCCGGCTGCCCGTAAACAGTGCATGAGGACGAAAACACGATGTTCGGAACCTTGTGAATAGGCATAAGCTGTAGTAAATTCATCAGCGAAACCACATTGTTCCGGTAATAGAGCAGCGGTTTCTGTACGGATTCACCTACGGCTTTGCTTGCTGCAAAGTGAATAATTCCTTCGATGCCGGTGTATTTCTCAAACATCCTGTCCATATTCACATAGTCGGTGCAGTCAATGTTCTCAAATGCCGGACGAATTCCGGTAATTTTTTCGATTCCGTTGAGCACTTCTATGTTTGAATTGGAGAGATTATCCACCACTACGACTTCGTAGCCCGCCTGCTGCAGCTCAACCACGGTATGAGAACCAATATACCCGGTTCCGCCGGTAACTAAAATTTTAGGCATAATATCTTATCGATTTATAATTTACAAAATTACAATTTACAATTCACAAATGATTATTTCAATCATTGAAACAACCTGGAAGGATACACACCGGCATCAACAAGTTTCTGAATTTTGGCCACTACTTCCGGACGGTCTTCGGCATAGGTTACTCCGAACCAATCGGATGGAGTATCGAGTACGCGGCAGGAAGATTTTCCACTCACAATCAGGTTGTTGACCACCAGTGGAATGAAAAATTCAGATTTCAGTTCATTGCCGTGTTCTTTCAGAAAATTTCTGAATTCTTCTTCAGAATGATCGAAATAATCGGGAGTCAACCCCCAGAAATTCATGGAAACGGGTGTATTATCTGCTATTTCCACGTCATTGCCATCGTCACCGGTAAACACAATTTTACCATCCTTGCGAATGATGGAAGTACGTTCCACCACGTTGGTCAGATTGCCGCTTTCATCCACTCCGCACACGCCGCGAGCTACTGTACCGCTTTCTGACAAGGTGTTGCCCACGTGATATCCCAGCATGGAGTATTCATTCGTCTTTCCGGTTACATTGCGTAAAAATTCAGCCATTATCTCAAAGGATTCTTTTCCGTAAAAATCATCGGCGTTAATCACTGCAAATGGCTCTTTTATTACCTCTTTTCCCATCAGCACTGCGTGATTGGTTCCCCAGGGTTTGCTCCGTTCAGGATTGAATGCAAATCCTTCAGGAATACTTGTTATATCCTGAAATACAACTTCGGTAGGAATAATACCTTCGTATTTTTTCAACACGATATTACGAAAATCGTCTTCAAATGACTTGCGAATAACAAAAACTATTTTGCCGAATCCGGCACGTACGGCATCATAAACCGAATAATCCATGATTGTTTCACCTCCCGGACCCAATCCGTCGAGTTGTTTCAAGCCTCCATACCGACTACCCATACCGGCTGCAAGAATAAATAAAGTTGGTTTCATAGTTTGTTTGTTTTGTTTAAGAATATAATGACTACAAAATTACGCATTTTTCTTAATTCTGAACTAAACCTTCCGGAATAAAAAAAATACTTTTTCAATATAAAATAATTCATTTTTTAATTTTTTAAAAAACTAATTCCCTCTTTGAATGTTTATCACTTATATTTTCTTTTTTTAGAAACCGGATATTTCTGAAAAATAACCAATTGATAACTAATTAATTCTAACAACTTATAATCGTATGAATTTCGATATTGCAATCATCGGTGGAGGTCCAGCCGGATACAACGTAGCCGAAAAAGCAGCTCTGAGTGGGCTGAAAACTGTTTTATTTGAGAAAAAAGCCATTGGCGGTGTATGCCTGAACGAAGGATGCATACCCACTAAAACCATGCTTTACTCTGCCAAATTGCTCGACAATGCCCGGGCTGCTGCCAAATACGGCATTCTGGGAACCGAAAACGCAGTTTTTGATCTTGGAAAAATCATAACCAGAAAAAACAAAACCGTGAGGAAACTTACTGCCGGCGTACGGATGAAAATGAAGGAAAGTGGTGTCACCGTTGTGGAACACGAAGCCATTATTCAGGGAGAGAAAAATGAACAAATCATCATTAGTGCCGGAAGTGAAACGTATTCAGCTACGTATGTACTCATTGCTACCGGTTCCGAAACATTCATTCCGCCCATCAAAGGTCTTTCAGAAGTTGACTTCTGGACTTCGTCTGAAGCACTCGATGTGAAAGAACTGCCACACACGCTTGCCATTATTGGCGGCGGAGTGATCGGGATGGAATTTGCCTCCTTTTTCAACAGCATGGGAGTAAAAGTGACAGTAATTGAAATGTTGCCCGAAATACTCGGAGCAATGGATAAAGAGCTTTCGGCCATGCTGAGGAGCGAGTATGCCAAAAAAGGTGTTGATTTTCACCTGAATACAAAAGTAGTGGAAGTTGACAGCCACTCTCTTACTGTGGAAAAAAACGGAACAACCTCAGTCATAAAAGCTGAAAAAATTCTGGTGAGCACCGGAAGAGTGGCTAATACCAAAAACCTCGGACTGGAAACACTCAGCATCGAATTGCTCCGCAACGGCATAAAAGTGAATGAATATATGCAGACAAGCCATCCGCGGGTGTATGCCTGCGGTGACGTGACCGGCTCTTACATGCTAGCTCATACTGCCTCACGCGAAAGTGAAGTGGCTCTTAATCATATTCTTGGCATGGACGATAAAATGAGTTACGCTGCCAATCCGAATGTTGTTTACACCAATCCGGAGATTTCCTGTGTTGGTAAAACCGAAGAAGAACTTACCGAAAATAATATACCTTTTAAAGTTTTCAAACTGCCGCTGGCATACTCCGGCAGATTCATAGCTGAAAATGAAACCGGAAACGGCCTGTGTAAAATCATTACCAATGAAAATGAACAAATCATTGGTTGTCACATCCTCGGGAATCCATCATCTGAAATCATCTCCACTGCCTGTGTTGCCATTGAAGAAAATTACACACTGCAGAAGTTTCAGAAAATCATTTTCCCGCATCCTACAGTAGCTGAGATTATTCATGAGAGTTTGTACCTGTAGATGTGTGAGAGTTGATTATTAATCTGTAAATCCCAATCAACCATGCAATTGTATCTTGAAAATTCCTCTACCGATCCATACCTGAATATGGCTGTGGAGGAATTTCTGTTACATCATTGCAACGAACCGGTTTTCCATGTCTGGCAAAACAAACCTTCGGTCATCATAGGCCGCAATCAGCTTGCGGATGCTGAAGTAAATCTTGATTTTATCCGGAAAAATGACATTAAACTTGTCAGACGCTTTTCGGGAGGCGGAGCTGTATATCAGGATTTGGGCAATATCAATCTCACTTTTATCAATTCCAACGGAAACCTTGATTTTGATACGTACAACCTGAAAGTGATGGATTTTCTCACCTCGCTGCATTTGCAGCCAACTTCAAACCAACGGCGAGCCATTTTCATCAACGAAAAGAAAGTATCCGGAAGCTCACAGCACATTCGCGGACAGAAAGTTATCTATCATGCCACCCTGCTGTTTTCTTCCAATCTTGATTTTTTAAACCGCTCATTACAGGGCAAAGATATGCCCGAAATGTCATCGAAGTATGTAAAATCGGTGAAAAGTCCGGTCACAAACCTTGCCGACCATCTTCCGCCCGATTTCACCATCGAAGAATTCAAACAGCTCATCATTCGTTTCTTTACCGGAAAAGATTCACGTAAAATCATTTTTACAGAAAAAGAAACGCAAGAAATACTGGTTTTGAAAGACTTCAAATACACAAATCCGAACTGGATAAATGACGGGATACTTTAATTTTTCATAAAATACACAGACTTAGAAACATTCTAAATAGTTTGGTTGTTATGAAACGGTAAAAAACAAACACTAACCATCAAACTATTTATGTCGAAATTTGAAATAAAGATGCCGAAGCTCGGCGAAAGTATCACCGAAGGTACAATTGTGAGCCTCAATATAAAAACCGGCGATCTGGTGGATGAAGATCAGATTCTTTTTGAAGTAACTACTGCCAAAGTAAATGCCGAAGTGCCTTCACCAGTGGCAGGCAAAGTTGTAGAAATCCTATTCAACGAAGGCGATACGGTAGAAGTAGGCAAAACCGTCTTGCTGATTGACCTCGAAGGCGCAAGTGCCGAAGTTGCCGGATCGGCTGCTGAAAATCAGAGCCCGGACACTCCTGCCGAAAGTAATCAACCGGAAAACAACTCAGCCAGTGCATCACCCGCTCCGAAACCCGAAAAACCATCAAATGAATCAGAACGCTGGTATTCACCCGCTGTACTCCAACTGGCAAAGCAGGAAGCCATTTCTGTTGATGAGCTGGAAAAGATACAGGGAACCGGCTATTTAGGTCGTTTAAGTAAAAAAGACTTAAAAAACTACATCGAAACAGGTGCAACCAGAAGCACCCAAACCATTCAGGACAAAAAACTCCGACCCGTAGAGAAGCCGATTGAAACTCCTCTCAAATCAACTCCCGCATACTCTGTGAGCATGGAAACCTCGTCGGGCGAAGTGAAAGATATGGATGCGGTAGGAAAAATCATAGCCGACCGGATGATTCTCTCCAAACAGACTTCAGCACACGTTACCACCGTTGTGGAAGTGGATGTAACAAAACTGGTAAACTGGCGGAAGAAAAACAAGGATGAATTCAGAAAACAGGAAGGAATAAACCTCACTTATATGCCTGCCATTGTACAGGCTACTGTTAAGGCGCTGAAGGAATATCCAAAACTCAATGCTTCAGTAGATGGTTATAAATATATTCTGAAAAAAAATATAAACATCGGAGTGGCTGTAGCACTGGAAGATGAAAATTTGGTAGTGCCCGTCATTCACAATGCCGACAAGCTGAATATCACTGGCATAGCACATCAGATTGAGAATCTGTCGGGGAAAGCACGAAGCAACAAACTTGCCATGTCCGACATAGAAAACGGCACTTTTACCATTACCAATTTCGGAACATTCAAAAACATCATCGGCACTCCCATTATCAATCAGCCTGAAGTAGCCATTCTGGGCGTGGGATACATCGAAAAGAAACCCGCTGTAGTGGAAACGCCCGAAGGTGATGTAATTGCTATCCGGCATAAAATGTACCTCTCACTCTCCTACGACCACCGGCTTATCAACGGCGCCGTAGGTGGTGCATTCCTGCTGAAAATTGCCAATTATCTTGAAAACTGGTCTGAAAAATAAAAAAATAACGAAATAGAAATGAAGAAATACGATATTTTAACCACCGATAAAGAAACACTCCGGAAATGGTATTCGCTGCTTACACTTGGCCGTGCCATCGACGATAAAGCACCCGTATATCTCATACAGTCGCTCGGTTGGTCGTATCATGCACCTTATGCGGGTCATGACGGCATTCAGTTGGCTATTGGTCAGGTATTTGAAAAAGGCGTTGATTACTTTTTCCCCTATTACCGCGATATGCTTTCGGTGCTATCAGCCGGCATGTCAGTTGAAGAAATTCTGATGAACGGTCTTTCTAAAGCAGGCGATTTATCGAGTGGCGGCCGTCACATGTCCAACCATTTTGCCAAACTGGAATGGAACATTGAAACTGTGTCCTCGGCTACTGCTTCGCAAAACGTACATGCTGTGGGTGTAGCCCGCGCCATGGTTTATTACGGACAAAAAGGAGTTGCCATCACCAGTCACGGCGATTCAAGTGCCTCCGAAGGATATGTATATGAGGCTATCAACGGTGCCAGCAACGAGCGGTTGCCGGTCATTTTTGTTATTCAGGATAATGGATACGGAATTTCTGTTCCGAAAAAAGACCAGACCGCCAACCGCAAAGCGGCGAATAATTTTTCAGGATTCAAGAATCTGAAAATAATCCATTGCAATGGCCGGGATGTATTCGATTCGATGAACGCCATGACAGAAGCAAAACAATGGGCTATCGAAAACCAAAGTCCGGTAATTGTGCAAGCCAACTGTGTGCGCATCGGGTCGCACTCCAATTCGGATAAACATACCTTGTATCGTGATGAAAATGAATTGAAATATGTAAAAGCAGCAGATCCGTTGTACAAATTCCGCCGGATGCTGCTCCGCTACAACCGTTTCACCGAAGAGGAACTGCTTGAAATAGAGGCAGAATCGAAGAAAACGCTATCTGCAGCCAATAAAAAGGTAATAGCCATGCCCGATCCCGATCCGGCAACGATATTAGACCATGTGCTTCCTGAGGCTTACGAACCGAAAGTTTACACCGACGGAACCCACCATCAGGATGGCGAAAAAACAAACCTGGTAACGGCTATCAACGAAACGCTGAAAGCCGAATTCAGACACAATCCCGATACATTCCTCTGGGGACAGGACGTAGCCAACAAAGACAAAGGCGGCGTATTCAATGTAACAAAAGGGATGCAGCAGGAATTTGGCGAAAAGCGCATTTTCAATGCTCCGATAGCAGAAGAGTATATAGTAGGTACCGCCAACGGAATGAGCCGTTTTGACCCGAAAATTAAAGTGGTAATTGAAGGAGCCGAGTTTGCCGATTATTTCTGGCCTGCCATGAACCAGTATGTGGAATGTACCCATGAATTGTGGCGAAGCGACGGCCGTTTTGTTCCGAATGTGCTGCTCCGACTCGCTTCCGGCGGTTATATCGGAGGCGGATTGTACCATTCACAGAATATTGAAGGTGCACTCACCACATTGCCGGGTGCCAGGATCGTGTATCCATCCTTTGCCGATGATGCTGCAGGCTTGCTTCGCACAGCCATGCGTACGAAAGGTTTCACTGTATTTATGGAGCCAAAAGCGCTTTATAATGCCACCGAAGCTGCTACTTTCATTCCGGAAGATTTCGAAGTGCCATTTGGAAAAGCCAGAATACGCAAACAGGGTGAAGACCTGACTCTGGTTACTTACGGCAATACCACACATTTGTCGCTGGCAGCTGCCCTGCAATTATCCAATGAGGGTTATTCAGTTGAGGTAATTGACATCCGATCGCTTATTCCGCTGGATAAAGACACCATTTTCGAATCGATAAAAAAAACCGGAAAGGCGCTCATTGTGCACGAGGACAAGGTATTTTCCGGTTTTGGAGCAGAAATTGCGGCTACCATCGGAACTGAGATTTTCCAGTACCTGGATGCACCGGTTCAGCGGGTAGGTTCTACCTTTACGCCGGTCGGGTTTCATCCGAAACTTGAAAAAGCAATTCTACCGGATACTCAGCGAATTTATGAGACAGCCAAAAAACTCATTGAGTTTTAGAAAACCGGCAAACCGGTGGATTCTGATTAAAAGAAAATAACATTGATCAAAAATATAACTGCATATAAAAAATGAAAAAAATTGGTTTATTTTACAGCCACAGCACGGTAAAAACAGCTCAGATAGCCCGAAAAATTCTTCAGGAATTTTCGGATGAAGAAGTTGAAGCGGTAAATCTGGACGAAGCCTGGGACGATGAATTCAATAAGTTCGACAACTTTATCCTCGGAACTGCCACCTGGTTTGATGGAGAACTCCCCGACCACTGGGATGAAATCATTCCAAAGATTAACACCATAAAATTCAGGGGGAAAAAAGTTGCGATTTTCGGGCTGGGCGATCAGAAAAATTACCCGGATAACTTTGTGGACGGAATCGGATTGCTGGCAAAGGTTTTTGAAGAAATTGGAGCTCAGATTGTGGGTTATACTTCAACAGAAGGCTATACCTACGGGCATTCGGTTGCCGAAAGAGACGGTCAGTTCTGTGGACTTGCCATTGACTTCGAGAATCAAAGCAGAAAAAGTAACGAACGCGTAAAAAGCTGGGTGGAACAATTGAGAAGAGAGTTTGTGTAATTACTGAATTCTATCCGGTAATCCATTTTTTCAGAAAATCAATCATTCACTGTAAATCTGAATCTGTTTCTATCCCAAAAAACACGAACAAGGTGTTCTTTGGGATAGAAATTTTATCACACATACTCATTATCACATGCATTTCAGAAGGCATTTTATTTCCCAAAATTCGTTAACATGCATTGAAATGCTGTCGTAAAAGCGTAATTTTGTGCAAATTTTTCACTATGCGTTTTAACACTTTCATTGATTCAGTTAAATTTTTCATTACCCGTTACAAATCTGCACTCTCAGGTGCATTGCTCATTATCATTTCTGCCATTATTATTTCAAGAATTTCAGATGAATTACATCCGGACAGAATAAAAGATTTATACCCCGAAATTGTGGATTGCGACCGGAGCAAGTATGCCACAGCGCCTATTACAGCCAGGCGACTTATGAACGATAAAAACGATATTCAGAACATTCACGCTCAGGCCAACGGGCTTAAAGACATCTACATAAGCAATGCTTCGTTCGTAGAAGACAGCGCAAGACTGGCCAGCGAACATATTCTGGTACGGCTTAAAAACAACCGCCTTTACCACGTGAAAGAACTGACTCACTCCTACCCTTACGCAACTCCCGAAATGGCAGACCTGCTTAATACCATTGGAATGCATTTTTACAGAAAAATAAAGGAGAAAAATCTGGGATATTACCGGTTTTTGGTTACTTCGGCACTTCGCACCAACGAAACCCAACAGGATCTGACAAGCCGAAACAGCAATGCAAGCACTCAATCGGCTCATCTGTATGGCGCAACTGTGGATATTACCTACAAGGAATTTTACAATGCTAATACAGGAAACATTGAACAAAACTACCTGGTAGCCGACGCACTGCGCGAAACAATGCTCGACCTGCGCGAGCAGTGCCTCCTGCTCGTAGTACGTGAAAGAAGGCAGGCTGTATATCATTTCACGGTGGTAAACTGCGACCCCGCGAAAGCTCCAGCCGAACAGATTACACGAAAAGTTTTAGAATACTGACAAAAATAAAAATTTACAATTATGCGCCGAAAATCTGCCTACGTACCTGCTCCAAAACTCACCAGACTCACTGTAAAAGATGAAACTCAGCTTATGGACTTCCTGCTGGCTAAAATGGGAGGCATGAGCCGCAGCTCGGTCAAATCGCTGCTCGCACACCGGCAAATTTCGGTGAACGATAAAATTACTACCCAATTTGATTTCGTGCTCAAACCTAACGATCAGGTAACTGTGAATACCACAAGAGGAAATCTGGAACTTACCCATCCGAAACTGCGGATAATCTTTGAAGACACTGATCTGATAGTGGTGGAAAAAAAAGAAGGATTGCTTACAGTGACTACCGGCACCAATCACGATACCACAGCATTTTCTATTCTGAAAAACCACGTAAAGAAATCCTCACCGGCAAATAAGATTTACACCGTTCACCGGCTGGATCGTGAAACGTCCGGTGTACTTGTTTTTACGAAAAACCGCGACGCACAACATACTTTCAGGAATAACTGGCAGGAAATTGTAACCAAACGCACCTATGTAGCAGTGGTGGAAGGAAAAGTAGAGCGACAAAAGGACAGAATCGTATCGTGGCTTACCGAAAATGAAGTTTCGCTGAAAATCAAATCGAGTAAAACTGATAACGGCGGCAAGGAAGCCATCACAAACTACAAACTGCTGAAAGCGGGTGAAGAATTTTCGCTACTGGAAATAGAGTTGGAAACCGGCCGGAAAAATCAGATTCGTGTACACATGGAGAGCATCGGACACCCGATAGCCGGCGACAGGAAATACGGCTCCACCGTTAACATCGGACGACTGGCTTTGCACGCACGTGTGCTGGAGTTTTATCATCCGGTGACCGGTGAAATCATGCACTTCGAAACACCGGTTCCGAAAGAGTTTTCGAAACTGGTGAACAACGGTTGAGATGTTTGAAAAGTTCGGATGTTCGGACGTTTGAAAAGTTTGGATGTTTGGATGTTTGGATGTTTCAGGTAACTAATAATCAATTATCATTTTTAAGTTCTCATTCAGGGGATTGGTGAGCTGACCTATCAGCTAAACCTCAAAAAAACTATAATTCACATTGCCGTAATGGCGGTGCGACGAGAAATTCGGATGTTTTTCAAAGTTGTTTTTGGCCGAATGTTCCAGTACAAACAATCCATCCGGCTTAAGCAGTTCCTGCTTAAAAATCAGGTCCGGAATTTCATTGATTTTGGTCAGTTCGTAGGGCGGATCGGCAAAAATCACATCAAATTTCACCCTCGCAGATGCGATGTAACGAAACACATCGCCCTTAATTAGCATCAGATTTTCAATTTTCAGGTCGTTGCACACTTTGCGGATAAAAACACAATGACGGTCGCTTTGCTCCACGCTTACCACACTTCGTGCACCCCTTGAAATGAATTCAAAACCGATGCTTCCGGTGCCTGCAAACAAATCAAGCACATCGATGTCTTCAAAATCTATCCGGTTGTTCAGCAGGTTGAATAATCCCTCTTTGGCAAAATCGGTTGTGGGACGTGCCGTGATGTTATGAGGAACACTTATCCTTTTTGCTTTGTATTTTCCGCCTATTATCCGCATATTATTTCACTTTTACAGTTACTATATATTTTTTCAACAAATCTATAAATTCTTCATTCACTGAATTTTCCGACATCAAAACTAAAGTCATACTTTCGGTATTCAGTTGAAGCTGCTCATACACATTCAGCACAAAGTAGCAGCAATCCTCTGTGGTTTTCACATCAAACGAATTGACCAACTGAAGCAGGTTGTCTTTCACCACAAGAACATCCACCGTGTCTTTACGCAAATAGGCAAAAACCGCCTCATCCGACTTGTTGATTTTCTTTTTCAGCAAACCGGAAATATGATGTTCGATGACGGCATCCGGGTATTTCGCTTCAAAAAAATCAATCATCGCGGCAGGCGCTCCGAATACGAGATGAGCTCCCCATTTAGGCAGAAGTATGTATTTAATCTTGCTGTTCTCCATTTTACCGAATTCCAGCTCAAAAAGCTCACGCATATTTTCCTCCCTGAAAAGCTCGTCGGGAATAAGCTGAAAATGACTGTTCTCAATTAAAATCAACACATTTTCACTCAAAATATTGAGCTCCGGCTGGTTGAAAAAATGCCCGTAAACAGTAGCGTCGGCCATTTTACCGGGCAGCATATTGATTTCCTGACGCAAAAGAACCTGCTCGTTCTCATCAGTCACCGAATAAAGTATCGAATCAGAACGAATACTGATCAGCAGGTTATTTTCTAATGAATTACTAATAAATTGATTTTCAGGCATTTTAGCGTTAATAATTTAATGAAAAGGCAACTGATTCCATAATTTCAACAAAATTACGAAAGAAATGATTGCTTACCAAAATCAATCCGTTCTTTTTTTATTAACGAAATTTGAAGAAATTCAGAAAAATTCCGCTGCGAGTTATTCGTACGAATTAGTATATTTGCAGAAATAAAAGTAAACCTAATCAAAATGAATGCAGAAAACATACGGTTGTACCGAAATCTTTATACTTCACACTCCACACTCTTTACACACAGCGAGCGCAAGGAACTGAGCCGTATTCTGAAACATTTTTTATCCGAAAAAAAATACGGTGTGGAAAACCCGGAGGCTTTTCTGAAAAGGAACCTGGAGATAATGGATATTCTGCTGAACGAAATTGGACTGGGAAAGGCAGCTGTGATAAGTTTCCTGCTAATGGAACCAGTTGAAAAACAATATATTGACGTTAAAGATGTAGATAAATTGTTTAGCACTGCCATTTCACCAATCATGATCGGTCTTCAGCGGGTAAAAGAACTGTATCAAAAAAACGTAGCACTTGAATCGGAGAATTTCCGAAAGTTGCTGCTTACCATGGCCGAAGATGTGCGTGTTATCCTCATTATTGTGGCCGTACGCTTACAGACCATGCGTAACCTGGAGTCATATCCCACTGACGAGCAGCAGCAAATAGCCCGCGAGAGCTCATTCCTCTATGCTCCGCTGGCACATCGTATGGGGCTTTACAAAGTGAAAACCGAACTGGAAGATCTGTCGCTTAAATTCACCGACCGCGAGATTTACAAAGCGATTGCCCGAAAACTCAACGAGACTAAACGGTCGCGGGATGCCTATATGAATGCATTCATCGAACCATTGAAGAAGGAAATGGAGGAAATCGGATTTCCTTTTGAAATAAAAGGTCGGACGAAATCCATTCATTCCATCTATTCGAAAATGCAAAAACAGAACACCACGTTTGAGAATATCTACGACCTGTTTGCCATTCGCATTATTTTCGACACTCCCATCGAAAAGGAAAAAGCTGCCTGTTGGCAGGCTTATTCCATCGTGGCAGACATGTATCAACCCAATCCGAAGCGACTGCGCGACTGGCTTTCCATCCCGAAATCAAACGGATATGAAAGCCTCCATACCACGGTACTCGGTCCGCAAAATAAATGGGTGGAAGTGCAGATTCGTACAGCCAGAATGAATGAAGTAGCTGAAATGGGGCTGGCTGCACACTGGAAGTACAAGGGCATCAAAAGCGAAAGCGGCATGGACGAATGGCTCAAAAACATCCGTGAGATACTTGAAAATCCCGATCTGAATGCCGTGGACTTTATGGATGAATTCAAGTTGAATCTGTACGACAAAGAAGTTTTTGTTTTCACTCCGAATGGCGACCTGCACAAACTCCCCAAGGACGCCACCCTGCTGGATTTTGCATTTTCAATCCACACCAATCTGGGCACTCAGTGTGTTGGGGGCAAGGTGAACGGAAAACATGTACAGATAAAATATGTACTGAACAACGGCGATCAGGTAGAAGTACTCACCTCGCCCACCCAAAAGCCCAATCCGGCCTGGCTCAACATCGTTACAACTTCTAAGGCTAAAAATAAAATCAGGCAATCGTTGAAAGAAGTGGAATTCAAGGATGCCGAAATAGGCCGCGAAACGCTGATACGCCGGTTCAAAAACTGGAAAATTGAACTGGAAGACGGGCGTTTCTCACGCATTTCGAAAAAAATGGGCTATAAAACGGTGAGCGATCTTTATCAGGCTATAGCACATGAAAAAGTGGACATTCACGAAGTTCGGGAATTGTACCTGGAACTGGAAACACGTGACAATACCACTGCCACCGAAAACCGTACTGCTGAAAATTTCGTTAAAGAAGTTGCCGCCATACCCGAAACGGCTTCGAAAGAAGATGTACTGGTAATTGACAACAACCTGCGAAACGTGGACTACAAGCTGGCAAAATGCTGTAATCCAATCTACGGAGATGAGATTTTCGGTTTTGTATCGGTGATGGGTGGAATAAAAATTCACCGCACCAATTGTCCGAATGCTCCACAGATGATATCACGATTCGGATACCGGATTATCAAAGCAAGATGGTCGGGCAAATCGGAAGGGTCGCAATACCCTATCACACTCCGCGTAGTGGGGCACGATGATATCGGGATTGTAACCAACATTACATCCATTATTTCCAAAGAAAAAGAGGTAATGCTTCGCTCCATCTCCATCGACACGAACGCCGGATTGTTTCAGGGAAATCTTACCGTGATGGTGAACGACAACAAATCACTGGACGACCTCATCAAAAAAGTGAAAAACGTAAAAGGGGTGAAAAATGTGTCAAGAACATGATTTTTAAAGAATTTACAGAAAAAAAATGAAAATGCCGGATCAGAAGAACGGAATCAAATAAATAACATTTTTCCGGTTACCGCGAACAATGAAAGATAAAAAAATATCTATATTTGCAAAGTTTTTTTTGAAATTAATTGTTCAATGGCAGAAAAACCCAATGCATACCGTAATTTATTAGGTATAAACAAAGCATCATTTACATTAGCTGTAATTGCGTTTATACTTTCGGTTGTTGATCTCGGCTTTCGTCTTGAATACAGAACCGACCAGTTTTTTCTGTTTATATACCATCTGGCCATTGCTTTATGCCTCACCTCACTACTTGCCAGAATTTATATCAAACGAAACAACTTAAAACATAAAATTGTCAGGATTGATATGATTCTGTCCATTTTCCTGATCTTTGTACTCATTCACAATTTAGCCCGTCTTTTTACTTTCGGATTTCATTCGATGCACAACTCGTGGACTTACATTGCTTTGTTTCTGGTATTTTTACGTGAAGTTTACAACATTAACTTCCGTTTCAGGTATAAGCTTATTAATCCGGCACAACTTTTTGTAGCCAGTTTTTTTATCATTATCCTCATGGGAAGCCTGCTGCTTATGCTTCCGAATGCCACCCGGGGCGATATTTCTTATGTCGATGCCCTTTTTACAGCTACAAGTGCCGTTTGTGTCACCGGACTTACGGTGGTTGATACCGGAAGTGTATTTACACTGATAGGGCAAACTATTATCATCGCACTGATCCAGATCGGAGGACTCGGGATTATGACTTTTACATCTTATTTCAGTTATTTCTTCAGAAGCGGTGCAACCTATGAGAACCAGATGTATATGGGCCAAATGAGTAATGTGGATAAACTGGACGACGTTTTCAATGTGTTGAAAAAGATAATTCTGGTAACATTCAGTATCGAGGCATCAGGAGCTGTTTTTCTTTACTCAAGCATCAGCAACGACGTAGTGATGGGAGTAGGTCAACGAATTTATTTTTCGGTTTTTCACTCGGTTTCGGCGTTTTGCAATGCCGGTTTCTCACCGTTGAAAAACAACTTATTTGAAATTACATTCCGTTACAATTACTTTTTTCAGTTGGTCATAGCCCTGCTCATTATCACCGGCGGTATCGGATTTCCCATAATATTTAACGTATGGAAATATTTTATTTATAAAATAGGGAATAGTTTCAAACGACTTGTCAGAAAGAGAGAAAAGACTTACTTACCCTGGGTGCTCAACCTGAATTCAAAAGTAATAATTACCACAACAGCCATTCTGCTTATATCCGGCACCGTTTTCATTTTTTTGTTGGAGTATAACAATACACTTACCGAGCATCGGAGTTTCTTTGGAAAGTTGGTCGTTTCATTTTTCGGATCGGTTACCACACGTACTGCAGGCTTCAATTCAGTTGATACAGCTGCCATGACACTTCCTGTCACGCTGATTTTCATGCTGCTGATGTGGATAGGAGCTTCGCCGGCTTCGACCGGAGGCGGTATTAAAACCAGCACCATAGCAGTTGCCTGCATGAATGTGATCAGCATTGCCAGGGGCAAAAAAAGTCTTGAAATCTTCGGACGCGAAATTTCTCAGGTAACCATCAACAAATCTTCGGCAATCATTCTGCTTTCGTTTGCAGTCATTTTTGTTTCGTCGATAAGTGTATCGGCATTCGATTCGGACAAAAGCCTGTTGAGTATTGTTTTTGAAGTTGTATCAGCTTACGGCACAGTAGGTCTGAGCCGTGGAATTACCGGCTCGCTCACCGATGCCAGTAAAATAATTATTGTGATAACCATGTTTTTGGGTAGGGTTGGTATGATTACTTTCCTGATGGCTATAATTAAAAAATCAGTTAATACTAAATACCGTTATCCTTCAGAAGAAATTTTAATTAATTAAAAAAACTATTGGTTTATGAAATTTATAATCATCGGCCTCGGACATTTTGGAGCTTCACTTGGTGAGAGACTTACAAACATGGGTCACGAAGTGATTGGCGTGGATAAAAATATGGATAAAGTGGATGATCTGAAAGACAAGCTAACCCACGTAGTTTGCCTGGACAGCACCGACTCGGCAGCCATTAACACCCTGCCCATTGCAAATACAGATATATTTATTGTCTGCATCGGCGAGAATGAGGGTGAAAACCTGATGACAACCGCATTGCTGAAAAAAATGCAGGTCAAACGTCTGATAAGCCGCTCTGTGTCAACACTTCATGAAAATGTACTTGAAGCGATGGGAATTACGGAGATTGTTCGTCCTGAAATAGAAACTGCAGATCGGTGGGCGCTGAAGTTATCAAATGCAAATTTTGTAAATCTTTTTGAAATCACAAAAGAGTACAACATCGTTGAACTGATAGTGCCGGCAAAAATGATCGGAAGAACGGTAATGAACATCAATTTCAACAAAATTTACAACGTAATCGTTCTCACAAAATTAAAACTAGTGTCTGAAATCAATAAACTGGGTGTAAGCCGAACGATCATCAAAGCAGGTGAAATTGTTACTGCCAATACCCGGATAGAAGAAAATGATATTCTGGTGGTTTACGGCCATCGCGACGACATTAAACGTATGCTCAGAGAAAACGAGTAATAATTCCGCGGCGTTACTTTTCGTTCATGATAGCTTTCACTACCAGCGAGGTTATGGTCATTCCAAACATGGCCGGCATATAAGAGCTGGTACCGTTGATACGGGCTTTGCGGCTATCCCAAATACTACCTTCATTGTCATACGCTTCGGGATTATTTTCAACCTGTCCGGTCGGCATATCGCCCTTATTTTCAAGCAATTCGTCGCTGTAGACACAGGTGAATTTCTTGGCTACGCCTCCTGTTTTTTTCAGCCTGCTTCGCAATGCCTTTGCCAGCGGACAACCCTGCACTTTCCAGAATTCGTCCACCCGGATTCGGGTCGGGTCAACCTTCAGGGCTGCTCCCATGGAGGAGAAAAACCGTGCATTGGTTTTTGTGGCTTGCTGAATCAGATATACCTTGTTTGCCAGGCTGTCGATTGCATCAATAATAAAATCATACGACTCCAGCATGAAAGTCTCGTGTGTTTCGGGGCTGTAAATGCGCTGGAGGGCTATTATTTCGGCCGTGGGGTTTATTTCAAGCAATCGCTGCTTTAAAACCTCCACCTTCACCAAACCCACTGTTTTGGTAGTAGCCATTAGCTGCCGGTTCACATTGGTCATGCTCACCCGGTCGGAATCAACAAGCGTAAGATGTACGATGCCCGAACGAATGAGCATTTCGGCACACCAGCTCCCTACTCCGCCCACTCCAAAAAGTATCACACGCTTTTCAGCCGCACGCCTCAGAAAATCATTTCCAAGGAGTAATTCCGTCCGCTGAAAAATACCTTCACTGTTTCCCGTCATTTTTTGGTTATTTTTTTCGTTTCAAAGTTAGTAATAATACTCCGAAAGGAAAAAAAGAGGCAGGCAAATTATCCCGAAAGGTTGATTATTTCAAAATCCGATCTGAGCTGTTTTCTATAAAGCTTAATTTTGCAATAGCACATAATGTCATCACAAACTGTTCACATTTTACCGAATTCCTTTACACATGTTTTGTCAAAAGCTATTTTATCACTAATTTTGTGAGTTAATTATTCAATAAACCATTCACCCGACCGTTTACTTAATATATTTGTTGATTCAGCACTCAGCATCCTGTCTATGAGATATAAAATAATCTTCATCCTGTTTTTTCTGCTTTCAGTTGCATCTGTGTTTGCACAAGGTCAGAAAGTGAGGATTTACGGCTATGTGATTGACGAAAACAACCGTGGAATTGAAGATGCAGGGGTACGTTTTGAAGGCATGAACAACGGGACGAGCACCAACCGCAACGGATATTACGATTTGTATGTGAACATTACCGATTCAGTAAAAATTGTCTATTCACACCTGGGTTACGAAACCATTCGCCATACCATTTTTCCCGGAAAACAAGTTGTACAGATTACAGTAGCTCTTCAGGCACTTTCCCGGGAACTGAAAACCGTGGATGTAACCGTAAACCGGCGCAGCACTTCCAACATGCAGACACTGGAAGCCGAAAAATATAAACTGATGCCCAATGCAAGCGGAAGTTTTGAGTCGCTGCTTATTTCCTTTGCCGGCGTGACTTCCAACAACGAATTGAGTTCCCAGTACAACGTACGCGGTGGAAATTTTGATGAGAATATTGTCTATGTCAACGGAACAGAGATTTACCGTCCGCTGCTCATTCGCGCCGGACAGCAGGAAGGACTGAGTTTTATCAATCCGGACATGGTGGGAAATGTGGCATTTTCATCCGGCGGTTTCAATGCCGAATTCGGCGATAAAATGTCGTCGGTGCTGGATGTGAAATATAAAAAACCCATTTCTTTTGAGGCTTCGGGTGCGATTAGTCTGCTGGGAGCTTCCGCTTACTTGGGTACGGCCGGCAACCGGTTTACACAGATGCACGGCATTCGCTACAAGACTTCGAAATACCTCCTTGGAACGCTGGATACGAAAGGATCGTACAAGCCCGATTTCATCGATTATCAGACTTACCTCACCTATCAAATTTCACCCCGGGTAGAAATTAACTTTCTGGGAAACTTTTCGAGAAATAATTACACTTTCATCCCTGATTCACAATCCACTGCATTCGGTACATTCAACATGGCCGAAAAGTTAAATGTGTATTACGAAGGACAGGAAAAAGACCTTTTTCAAACAGCATTCGGAGCACTGTCCCTTCTTTTCAGGCCCAAGGAAAACCTGAAACTGAGCATTACCACTTCCACATTTTCCACCAACGAAAACGAAACTTACGATATAACCGGCAATTATGTACTCGGAGAACTGAAAATGGGCGATACCGGGGAAACAGAAGAAGGTGAAAAACTGGGTGTAGGCACTTACCACGAGCATGCCCGAAACCGCCTGAAAGCCACGGTAGCAAACATCTCACATTCAGGAGAATACATCAGATCAGGTCATACGCTTAAATGGGGAGTAAACCTCCAGCGTGAAATTATTTCGGACAAAATAAACGAGTGGGAATGGCGCGACAGTGCCGGTTACTCGATGCCTTACACGGACGATAAGGTTGTTGATCTGTTTTACAATATGAAATCCACACAAAAGCTCGATTCACGACGAACATCCGCTTACATACAGGATACGTACAGGTGGGACACAGAACATGCACTTTATGCACTTACAGGAGGATTGAGAGCCAGTCACTGGTCGTATAACCGGGAATTTCTGTTAAGTCCGCGTGCATCAGTCTCCATTTTGCCCCACTGGGACAAGGATTTCAATTTCCGGCTGGCAACGGGCTTGTACTATCAGTCGCCATTCTACAAAGAACTCCGCAACACCGTTTCGGATGCACTGGGCAATGTTACCGTACACCTGAATCCAAACCTGAAAGCGCAACGTTCGCTGCATTTTGTATTGGGAGGCGATCACTTTTTCAGAATGCTCGGGCGTCCGTTTAAATTTACAACTGAAGCATATTTGAAGTTAGCCGACCGTGTAACTACCTATTCGGTTGATAATGTGAGAATTCGCTACTCCGGTCAGAACGATGCCAAGGCTTACACAGCAGGTATTGATTTTAAACTGTTTGGCGAACTGGTGCCCGGAACCGATTCGTGGATAAATCTCTCGCTGATGCGATCACGGGAAGATGTGCTGAACGATTTTTACACTGATAATGAAGGAAACAAGCTGTATCCCGGCTGGATTTCACGTCCGAATGAAGCCCGTTACAGCCTCTCCATGCTTCTTTCCGACTATCTGCCCAATAATCCGAAATACAAACTCTATCTGAAAACCATTTTTTCAGATGGATTGCCGGTTGGTCCGCCACGCAGCCCGCGCTACATGGCCGACCGGTTTCGGCTGCGCGACTATAAACGGGTGGATATCGGAGCTTCACGCGTGATTGTAAATGGTTCGGACAGGATAATGAATAAACGATGGATGAAAAATATTGCTTCCATCTGGTTAAATCTGGAAGTTTTCAACTTGTTTGATTTCAAAAACGAGAATTCTATTTATTGGGTATCAGATATTTACGGATATCAGCACGGAAGTCCCAACTATTTGACAGGAAGACAATTTAACCTGAAACTGATGGTGGATATAAAATAGGGAATTCCAAAAAAAAATCCAGGTGAGACTTACAAAAAATGCAACAATTTCAAGAAAAGGAAAAAGAAATACTTAAATAAATTATCACAAATGCCTTTCTTAACTCCTGCTGCAGGAGTTGGAGGGCTTCAAAAACAAACTATGCCCAACACATCGCAACGCGGACAGATAATGCCCGAATCGCCCATTCGAAAACTTGCACCGCTGGCAGAAAAAGCAAAGGCTCGTGGTGTAAAAGTGTACCATCTGAACATTGGTCAGCCGGACATCAAAACACCCAAAGTGGCACTGGATGCCATCCGGAATATTGATCGTGAAATCCTCGAATACAGTCCGAGCGATGGTTTCAAAAGTTTACGCCTCAAACTGGCCGAATATTACCGTTCGTTTAATATCGACGTAGCTTTCGACGACATTATCATCACCACTGGAGGTTCGGAAGCCGTTAGCTTTGCCTTTATGAGTTGCCTGGATCCGGGCGATGAAATCATTGTGCCTGAGCCTGCTTATGCCAATTATACGGCTTTTGCAATAGGTGCCGGAGCTGTGGTAAGACCTGTGGTATCGAGTATCGACGATGGATTTGCCCTGCCTCCTATCGAACAGTTTGAAGAACTCATCACTCCACGCACCAAAGGAATCCTGATATGCAATCCAAACAATCCCACCGGATATCTCTATACCCGAAAAGAGATGAATCTGATACGTGATCTGGTGAAAAAATACGATTTGTATCTTTTTTCGGATGAAGTCTATCGTGAATTCTGTTACACGGGAGCTCCGTATATTTCAGCCTTCCACCTGGACAGCATTGAAGACAACGTGATTCTGATTGACAGCGTTTCGAAACGTTACAGCGAATGCGGGATACGTATCGGCGCACTGGTTACCAAAAACAAGGATGTACGAAAAACGGTGATGAAATTCTGTCAGGCGCGGCTGAGTCCGCCACTCATCGGACAAATTGCAGCCGAAGCTTCCATGGGTACGCCCAAAGAATACATGATGGAGGTGTATGATGAATACGTGGAACGACGAAAATTCCTCATAGATGGTCTGAACCGCATTCCGGGCGTGTATTCTCCCATCCCGATGGGTGCATTCTATACCACAGCCCGACTGCCCATTGATGATTCCGATAAATTCTGCGCCTGGTGTCTTTCGGATTTTGAGTACGAAGGATGTACAGTGATGATGGCGCCGGCAACCGGTTTTTATACTGAAGACGGTTTAGGTAAAAATGAGGTTAGAATAGCCTATGTGCTGAATAAAGAAGACCTGAAACATGCTCTGGTAGTGCTTGGAAAAGCGCTGGAAGCGTACAATGCCAAATAACTCATTTCCGTTGGAAAACATCAGATTGTTTTTATATTGAAATTTCATGTTTTTTTTTATCAAACTAAACGCATCTGACTTTTGATGATATTCATTCGGAAGTCGGGTGTTTTTGTTTATATGAATTTTTAGTATTTTTGTGTCCGGTCAATTCAGTAATGTTATTAAAACGTTCATCAGGAAGTTTCTTATGAAATACAAAATACTACTTCTGATAATTATCCTTCTTAGTGTAAATTTATCAGCTCAACAAACCCAAAAGCCCGAACTTCACGGAAAAAAATGGATGGCTGTAACAGGCAAAAGTCTGGGAGCTACTGCCGGTGCAATGATTTTCAGCAAAGGAGGAAATGCTGTTGATGCAGCTTGCGGAATGCTGGCTGCCACCTGCACGCTGTGGGATGTACTAAGTTGGGGAGGCGAAACACAGGCACTGATTTACAATCCGAAAACAAAAAAAGTTATTGCGATAAATGCATTGGGTGTTGCTCCTACCGGTGCAACTGTAGAATTCTTCAAAAGTCGCGGTTACGCTTTTCCACCTGAGTACGGGCCGCTGGCAGCGGTAACTCCCGGAACTTTTGGCGGATTGTGTTATATGCTTTCCAATTACGGCTCCATGAGTCTGAAAGAGGTATTGGCTCCCGCAATGGTTCTGGCAGAAGGCTTTCCGGTAGATATTCCTTTTGCGAAAAGTGTAGCCAGAAACAAAGAAAAACTAACCCAATGGAAATACAGCAAAAAACTGTTTATCACCGGGAATGAGAATAACACAGAAACACCTCAACCAGGTGAAATCTTTGTTCAGAAAGACCTGTTAAACACACTGAAAAAACTGGTGGAGACAGAACAAAAAGCACTCAGGCAGGGGAAAAAACGGAAAGAAGCTATTATGGCAGCATACGACCGGTTTTATAAGGGTGATATAGCGAAAGAATTTGTGCGGAGTGTGCAGGAACAGGGCGGATTGATAACCGAAAAAGACCTCGCCACCTGGAAACCTGTTGAAGAAGAACCGCTTCACACAACTTACAGAGGAATAGAAGTGTACAAACTAAATGCCTGGACTCAGGGTCCGGTAATGCTGCAGGCATTGAACATCCTGGAGAATTTTGATTTGAAAGCTTTGAAATATAACAGTGCTGACTACATTCACACATTGTATCAAACAATGAATCTTGTATTTGCAGACAGAGACTTTTATTACGGAGATCCATATTCTGAACAGAACATACCGATGAAAGGACTTTTGAGCAAAGAATATGCAAAAAAAAGAGCCGAAGAAATACGCAACATAAAATTAAATACAAGCTCCGAACCGGGAAATCCCTATTTATACGAAGGAAAAACGAATCCCTATCTTCACTTGTTGAAGTTACGGGATTTTGAACACAATTTTAACAATAATCGTGATTTTTCTCCCAGGCATGATGTTGTAAATCAGAATTATACTGACAATGAATATACAGACCGTTTATGGCGTGGCACAACCACCATCGAAGCTGCCGACGAAGAAGGATGGGTAGTATCTGTCACTCCGTCAGGCGGTTGGATTCCTGCATGCATAGCAGGTGAAACAGGCATTGGATTAAGCCAGCGGATGCAAAGTTTTGTGCTTGACTCCATGCTGAATCCTCACAATGTGGTTAAGCCCGGAAAACGACCCCGCGTTACGCTTTCACCCACCATAGCACTGAAAAACGGGAAACCGCTGCTATCATTCGCTGTGCAAGGTGGCGACACGCAAGATCAAAACCAGCTTCAGTTTTTTCTGAATATGGTTGAATTTGGTATGAATGTGCAGCAGGCATGTGAGGCTGAGAATTTCAATTCCAATCAACTCTGGCTTTCGTTAGGTGGTACCAAAACGGAGGATCGGGCTCCAAGAACCGGAGAAATTTTACTGAATGTACAAACTCCGGATTCTGTTCGAAGTGAATTGATTAAAAAAGGATACAAAATACAGGTTGCAAACCGCACCAGCGGACCGCTGAATGGCATTTATTTCGACGAAAAATTCAATACTTTTTGGGGAGGAAGCAGCAATTACGGCGAAGACTACGGAATAGGCTGGTGAGAACGTTAAAGATTTCTTCAGGAATTTCAGAATTATTCGGACTGAAATCGCCATTTTCCGATATTTAAAAAGGCAGAAATACATCTTTTGTGATACAATCTGCCTCCCTGAATCAATAAAAAAGCATAACTTTGTAATTCTTTGCTAAATAAATAAAAATCGCCGATCTATCGGGACTAATCATCAAACATTGAATTTAGAATATTTCATAGCCAAACGGATCCATTTCGAAAAGAAGGGTGAGAAAAATGTTTCCCGGCCTGCTGTGCGTATTGCTACCATCGGAATAGCTGTGGGTGTGGCTGTGATGCTGATAGCCATTGCAGTGGTTATTGGTTTCAAGCAGGAAATCCGTAATAAAACAATCGGATTCGGTTCTCACATTCAAATCACCAATTTCGACAACAATAATTCCTACGAAATGCAGCCCATCAGGATGAGTGATACACTGCAAAATCAACTGAAAGCAATTCCGAATGTTAGACATATTCAGCGATTTGTGACCAAACCGGGCATTATCAAAACCGAAAATGATTTTCAGGGAATGATTCTGAAAGGTGTGGGGCCTGAATTCGACTGGAGTTTCTTCAAATCAAACCTTATAGAAGGCGAGATTCTGAATCTAAACGACTCCACACCGGTAAATGAGGCCATCATCTCCAAATCCATAGCCGATATGATGGGATTGAAACTGGGCGATTCTTTTTTAACCTATTTTCTGCAGGATCAGATTCGGGCCAGAAAATTCACCGTAAAAGGAATCTATTCCACCAACTTTGCCGATTACGATAAACTGTTCGTCATCACTGATATACGAATTGCACAACGGCTGAACGGCTGGGATCAGGAATATTTCAGCGGAATGGAAATACTCATTACCGACTTCAACTATCTTGACGGAGTAAGCGATCAGGTTTACGCGCTTGCTGCCAATCGGTTTGACGCTGAAGGCAACGGCTACTTCATTCAGACCATCCGTCAGCTGAATCCGCAGATATTCAGCTGGCTGGACCTGCTGGACATGAACGTATGGGTGATTCTGCTGCTCATGCTGGCAGTTGCCGGCTTCAATATGATTTCCGGTTTACTAATCCTCATTCTTGAAAAAACAAACATGATAGGAATTCTGAAATCTTACGGCGCCGGCAACTGGTCAATCCGTAAAATATTTCTTTATGAATCCATTTTTCTGATTGGTAAAGGAATGCTTTGGGGAAACATCATCGGATTACTGATTTGCTTTGTTCAGTATCAGTTCAAAATCTTCCCGCTCGATCCCGTATCATACTATACAAGCACCGTTCCTATTACTTTCAACTGGCTTTACATCGTACTTTTGAATGCGGGCACCCTCATTGTGTCCGTTTTAATGCTCATCGGGCCTTCATATCTGATTTCAAAAATTTCGCCGGCAGCGATTATGAGGTATGAATGAGGCCTTCTGACTCTCCCGAACCAAATTTCCCGATAAAAAATCGGGACAGGCAGGAACAGGCTCTAAAGGGGGAATATTGGAAGGAATATAAAACTTTTTCTGACTTATTAAGATTTGATAATTTATTTTGTAATATTTATGAAAGACCTTTTTTCAGATATATACAATCAATCAGACGAACCAAAATCCCCGCTTCAGGGAGTTGGAGTGACAGATTTACGAAACCAGATCAATTCTCTGCGCCATGAACTTGAGCAGCACAACTACAATTATTATGTGCTGAACAATCCGACCATTTCCGATTTTGAATTTGATATAAAGATGAAGCAGCTGGAAGAACTGGAAAAGGAACATCCCGAATTTTTCGACCCTAATTCGCCCACTCAGCGGGTAGGAAGTGATGTAATCAGTTCATTCAAACAAGTGAAACATCAATATCCGATGCTTTCGCTCAGCAACACCTATTCGGAAAGCGAAGTGAATGAATTCTTCGAACGAACGCGAAAAGCATTGAACACCGGTTTCGAACTTGTCTGCGAACTAAAATACGATGGAACCTCCATTTCGCTGGTATATGAAAACGGTCTGCTCGTACGTGCGGTTACCCGTGGCGACGGCGAAAAAGGCGATGATGTGACTTCCAACGTGAAAACTATCCGCAGCATTCCGCTCAGGCTGCAGGGCAACGATTTTCCGGAAAAATTTGAAATACGCGGAGAGGTGCTTATGCCCTGGAATGTGTTTGATGAGTTGAATAAAGAACGCGAAGAACAGGAAGAACCACTTTTTGCCAATCCGCGCAACGCAGCTTCGGGTACGCTGAAAATGCAAAATCCGGCAGAAGTTGCGAAAAGAAAATTAGACGGATTTTTTTATTTTCTACTGGGCGATGTTTTGCCGTCCGATAGTCATTTTGATAACCTGCAGGCTGCCAGAAAATGGGGATTCAAAGTATCAGACGCCATCAGGCGATGCAAAAATCTGCAGGAAGTCATCGAATTTATCAATTACTGGGATGCAGAACGAAAAAACCTGCTTGTAGCCACTGATGGAATAGTGATAAAAGTGGATTCGCTCAGTCAGCAGCGCAACCTGGGTACTACTGCCAAATCGCCGCGATGGGCCATTGCATACAAATTTCAGGCAGAGCAGGCTACTACTAGGCTGAATTCAGTGTCCTATCAGGTTGGTCGGACCGGCGCAATTACGCCCGTTGCCAATCTGGATCCTGTTCAACTTTCGGGCACAACCGTGAAACGAGCTTCGCTACACAATGCCGACATCATTGAGAGCCTTGATTTACACATCGGTGACAGGGTTTATGTGGAAAAAGGAGGTGAAATTATTCCGAAAATAACGGGTGTAGATAAAGAAGCCCGAATACTGATTGGCGAAAAAATACGGTTTATTTCAAAATGCCCCGAATGCGGTACTTTGCTGAAACGTTTTGAAGGAGAAGCAGCTCACTACTGCCCCAATGAGAACGCATGTCCTCCGCAGATAAAAGGAAAAATGGTACATTTTGTCAGTCGCAAAGCAATGAATATCGACGGCTTAGGCGAAGAAACCATTAACCTGCTATATCAAAATGAGTTATTAAGAAATATAGCAGATATTTATGAACTGAAAGCATCCGATATAGCGCGCCTGGAACGCCTGGGCGAAAAGTCAGCCCAAAACATCATCAATGGCATCGAAATTTCACGAAATGTCCCTTTCGAACGAGTGCTTTTCGCACTCGGGATACGCTTTGTGGGCGAAACAGTGGCCAAAAAACTCGCACTGGCATTTCTGAACATCGAAAATCTGGAAAAAGCCACCATCGAAGAACTCACAAATGTGGATGAAATAGGACAAAGAATAGCTGAAAGCGTGATAGCCTATTTTGACGATTCGCTAAACCGGGAAATGGTAGAAAAGCTAAAAATGTACGGTCTGAAAATGTCGGTTTCGGAAGAAAAACTCCGGAACATGAGTGATACACTCTCCGGAAAGGTAATCGTAATTAGCGGTACATTTGCCAAACACCCGCGCGACGAGTACAAAACAATAATTGAACAGCACGGAGGAAAAAACAGCGGCAGCGTATCATCCAAAACAAGTTTCATCCTTGCCGGAGAAAATATGGGACCAGAAAAGCTCAATAAAGCACAGAAATTAAATATTCCCGTAATAACCGAAGATGAATTTCTAAAAATGATTGATTTGAAAGAAACTATCTAAAATTTGTAAAGTTTATTTAACCCTGATATGTGTATTTGACAATTATTGTTACTTTTGCAGAAGAACATGCTTTTGAAATGAAAAAACTCAATCAATATATTCTAAAAAGAAGAGTTGCCAAATTTTTAAAGGAGACAAACCGGGCCAAACGATATGTCGATTACAAGAATGCAAGTACCATATTACTCATTTTCGAAAGCGATTATATTGAAAAAAACCGTTTCATCCGCAAAGCAATAGAAGTGCTCACAGCCGATGGAAAAAAGGTTTTTGCATGGGGTTTTCTGGATAAAAAGATGACTTCAACCGCTATCCTGCCTACTTTCAAAATCCTGGACCGCAGCACTATCGACTGGTTTGGATGCCCCAAAACTCCTTACCTGAAAGAACTGATGGAAGTTCAGTACGACATGGTAATTGATCTTACACTTTCCGACATTATTCCACTTCAATATGTTTGCTTATATGCAAATGCATCTATGAAAACCGGAATGAGCCGGTCAATGGATGATGTGCTGGATTTTGTAATAAAAATACCTCAGCCGGAACCACAGGAAATTCCCGAAAATGAAGAAGAACGAAAAAAAACTGAATTCCAGGATCTGAACGAGAGCCTTTTTCACACTGATCAGCAATATCTTTTCGAACAATTAATTTTTTACCTCAAAAGAATAAAAACTAACGATTAAAAAGTGTAATTTTGCAGAAAATTTCAAAACACTTGCAGAGGCTAACGATTGAAGTTTTTTTAATTATTCAAAGCAGAAACTGACCGTAATAAAACAAGATATTTCAAACATGCTGAACTCGAAACTGGTTGGAATGGGCGTGGCGCTCATTACTCCCTTCAAAGAAGATGAATCCATTGATTTTGATGCTCTTACAAAAGTGATAGAACATCAGATAAAAAACGGTACCGATTACCTTGTTGTATGCGGCACTACTGCCGAAACACCCACACTGACCGGCGAAGAAAAAGAAGAAATAAAACAGTTTGTGGCTCAAACAGCAGCCGGAAGAATTCCGTTGGTTTACGGAATTGGTGGAAATAACACCAAAGAAGTAGTAAACAAGATTCAGACAACTGACCTGACAGGATACGAGGCTATACTTTCTGTCACACCTTACTATAACAAACCATCGCAGGAAGGACTTTATCAGCATTATGCAGCGATAGCCAAAGCCTCTCCCCTACCCATAATCCTTTACAACGTACCCGGGCGAACAGGTGTAAACATGACTGCAGAAACCACACTTCGCATAGCTAATGAGTTCAAAAATGTTTGTGCTGTAAAAGAAGCATCCGGAAATTTCAGTCAGATTGACGACATTATCAAGAACAAACCCGAAGACTTTATGGTAATTTCCGGTGACGACGGCATTACTTTCCCACTTATAACGCTGGGAGCCGTAGGAGTTATTTCGGTAATCGGGAATGCTTTTCCAAAAGAGTTCAGCCGCATGGTCAGGCTCGCACTGGAAGGCGATTACAGAAGCGCACGGCAAATTCATCACAAATTTACAGAACTGATCAGCTTGCTTTTCGTGGAAGGAAATCCGGCAGGAGTTAAGAGCATGCTGGCCATAATGGGACTCATTGAGAATAAGTTAAGACTTCCTTTAGTGCCAAACACCATCAAAACTTACGAAAAAATCCGACGGGTATTGAATGAAATTATCTAGTAAAGAATAAGCTTACACCAATAAAACTAATCACGGCTCCCACCACCTGGCGGGTCGTGATTTTTTCTTTAAACATCAACGATGACGGGAAAATAATCAGAATGGGTACGAGTGCCATCAATGTGGATGCAATACCTGTTTGTGTATGCTGAACTGCAAATAAAGACAACGATACACCCACAAACGGACCAAAAACCGTTCCTATGGATACAGCTTTCATTCCTTCCCTGTTTTGAACCGCCGATTTCACCTTTCCCCAACGACCTAATACGGTAATAAACAGAGCAAAACACACAAAACCAAAAATCGCTCTGATTTGAGTGGCAGCCATCGGATCGTAGTCACCAATTCCCTTTTTGCTCAGTATCAGCCCTACGGCTTGTCCGAGAGCAGCCAGGAATGCCAACACAAAACCTTTGAACGGGATATTCAGTTTCATATTCCTGTTGAATATGACTATAATGATTCCGGTCAGACTGATAAGAATGGCAGCAATGCTTCTGGTTGATAGCACTTCATTCAGGAAGAACCATCCTATTATAGCTGTCATCATCGGATGAAGACTCATGATGAGCGATGCAGTACGCGATCCGATTACAGAATAAGACTTGAACAACATCAAATCGCCGATAAAAAAGCCGACTACACCCGAAATGGCCAGCCAAAACCAGTTGTAAGCAGTAGCGTCCATTGGAAAAAACATGCCTCTGGTTATCAGGGTAGTAAATCCCAGAAAAAAAACTGCCAGAAAAAGACGTATAATATTTACCTGCAACGAACCAATCTGTTTGCCGGCTTTCTCAAAAAACAAGGCGCTGCCAGTCCACGTAAATGAAACCAGTAACGCAGCTATTTCGCCTATATGTGACTGAAAGTAATTCAAATTTGAATGCTTATTATTTCAAAATACCACTTTTTGATAATTTCAAAAAAGGAGAGACATCAACAATCAGTTAATATCTCTCCTTTCATCGAGAGCGGAAGACGGGGCTCAAACCCGCGACCCTCAGCTTGGAAGGCTAATGCTCTATCGACTGAGCTACTTCCGCAAATTTAATGTGCCAATTTTTCAATGTGCTAATTTGCCAACTTTTGAAATTGACGGAATTAATATTGGCACATTGTCATATTAATTCATTAGCATATTTATTCGTGGGCAGTGAAGGATTCGAACCTCCGAAGTCGAAAGACAGCTGAGTTACAGTCAGCCCCAGTTGGCCACTTTGGTAACTGCCCTTTGCTAATTTGCGGGTACAAAGATAAGGTTTTATGATTGAATTACCAAACTATATTTGCCATTTTTATTGCTGTTATGGCAGCTTCGTCACCTTTGTTACCGTGTATTCCGCCGGCGCGGTCTTTAGCCTGCTGTAATGTATTGGTAGTGAGCACTCCGAAGATAACCGGGCAAGAATCGGGTATTAGATTCAGCTCAGTCACACCTTTGGTCACGCTGCTGCAAACATATGAAAAATGAGGAGTTTCACCTTGAATAACACATCCGATAACTATGATGGCATCGTAAAGACGTTTTTTCTTTCCTGACACGGTTTTGTATTGATTTATGAGTTTAGCAGCACCATGAGTCAGCTCAAATGTTCCGGGTACATGAAATACTTTTATATTTTTACTTAACACACCGTTTTCAGTCAGGGTTGACATGGCACCATTCAGCAGCGAATTGGTAATATCGGGATTCCAGTCGGCTACCACTATGGCATAGGATTGATTTTCAACTGTTTGTTTGTCGGGCATTAATTCCGAATCATAATCAGAAAGGTTTTGATATTGTGTGGCCATAAGTTGTAAATTTTTTAAGACTAAAAAAAACTGCATTCATACACTGAAAGCAGCTTTCTTTGGTTTTATTTTTATGTGAAATTTATTTTTGTACCCGGGCCAGATACTTGTCAATGTCATAAGCTTCGTTGCTCATCGGATAGTCGTCTTTGATTTGCTGATATGCTTTTTCGGCTTCAGCTGCTTTTCCGTCAGTTTCGAACAGTATGCCTGATTTTTTCAAATAGATGGGACTGAGTTCATTTTTTTCGGCAATGGCTTTTTTATAGAAACTTTGTGCTTTCCCTTTATCGCCGAGTTCTGCATAGCAATCGCCGGTCAAACCGACTACCGAAGTTTTGAAGTAATTATCATCTCCGTCGTATTGAACCAGGTATTTGATAGCGTCTTCGTATTTACCTAATTTATAGTAACAAATACCTGTATATGCATTTGCCAGGTTGCCGCTTGCAGTCATGCCATATTCGGATGCAATTTCCTTGAAGCCCATCGACTTTGTACCGTCACCTTCCAAAGCTACTCTGAATGAATCAACGGCAAAAAATTCCTGTGCCCTGTACATGGCATTTTCGGCAGCTGTTTCACGTGGTTTAAGATAGAAATTATGAAACGCCATAATGCCCAATACGATTAATACTACAACTCCTACTCCGATAAAGATTGGTTTTTGATTTTTTTCAATAAAAGCTTCTGAATTGGACAGAGCACGTCCGACACTTTCAAGTTCTTCAACTTTTGCTTCTTGTTTCTTTGACATATTGAATAGTTTATATCTGTTTTATTTTTTTGAACCACAAAAGTAAGATTTTTCTTCCATATAGCGAAATATTAAGGCTATTTTTTGCTACATTTTTGATTTACAGCATCACAGTGTTATTTGTCTTAAGTTTTAACAAAAAATTATCATAATGCCGAAACAAATTTCATTTAAAAGTATTATATTTGTGAACCGCATTGTTCAGAGATTGGAAAACTCAACAGATAATTTATTCCGAGATACAAAGGTTTTCAATGGCGGGCTGCACCTTCGGGTATTCCGATACGTCGGGACAGCAGATTACAAAGAAAACCGATGCCTCAAATCCTATTTATAGGAGTTTTCTCAACAGGTAACAATGCGGTTTTTTATTTTGGTTCTACTGGATTTCCTGTGAAATCATGTTTAAGTTACCATGAAAAAACAGGATTGCAATTCTAAAGTTTTCTGTTTTTCTATATCCTCTTCC
>SAAL01000132.1 GCA_009929445.1 Bacteroidia bacterium | reverse complement strand
TGCTATCATTGGTGTTGGTTCGGTAAAACGCCTGTCGGCCGTGCGTTGGGGTGTAACCCGGCAGCTGCTGGTTGCCTGGATTCTGACCATCCCCGTCAGTGCACTCATTGCCGCCATTGTTTACTGGGCGTTGGGTCATCATTTGATTTCGTAAATACGAATTATACAGAAATAAAGGGCATCACATGATTGTGACGCCCTTTATCTTTTTATTTTTTATGTTAATTGTTTTTATATCTGATTTACAAAGAATAAACTCGTCTTGACTTATTAATTTCAACTCAGAATGAATAATAAAAAATAAAAGAGATCCATAAGTTTTTAATTTTAACTACTAATTTCAGGAAAAACACGAATTTATTCATGTAATTAGTGTCATTCGTAGTTTAAAACAATAAATTATTCAGCTTTTATGAAAAATCAAGATGACTTCAATTCATAATTCATCATTTTACATTCTCTCCACCAAACTTTCCATTGGCTTTCTGATTTTTGGTTGTTTAGCCAGATGGTCTTCTTCCGCATTGCGGTAGCCAAGTGTGAGAAGCACTACGGCTTCTTCACTATCAGTGTCCAATCTGAGTAATTCGTTCAAAGCCTTTGCATTAAATCCTTCAATCGGGGTGCTGTCAATGCCGAGTTCGGCAGCTGCTACCAAAGCAAAACCAAGTGCAATATAGGTCTGACGAATCATCCAGCTGAATTTATTGATAGCCGGATTTTCAATGACTTTGCGGATTTTTGTTCTATAACCGTCAATATATTCGTCTGTGGCATTGCGTACACGTTTCAGTTCTGTCAAATATCCTTCCACATATTCTTCGTCGAGTTTCTTTTTTGCTTTGAAAATAAGCAGGTGCGAGGCTTGTTTTACCACGATTTGAGGGCAGGATTTTTCATAAATTTCTTCTAAAAGTTCCTGATTATCAGTTGCAATAACCTTGAAAGGTTGAAGTCCGTATGCTGTCGGTGTTAAACGGATTGCTTCGAGAATGGTGTTTAAGTCTTTTTCGGAAATTTTCTCTCCGGTCATTCTTTTGGTGGCGTAACGCCAGTTAAGTGATTCAATTAAATCCATTTAGTTATCTTGTTTTAAATTTATATTTAGTTATCTGTGGGTTTGTAATAGTTAATAAACCATTCATAAAATTTTTTTATTCCGTTTTCAATAGTTGTAGAAGGTTTGTAGTCAAAATCCTGTTCCAGATGTGTGGTATCGGCATAGGTGGTTAATACATCACCGGGCTGCATATCTTTCAAATTCAATAACGCCCTCTTTCCGGTTGTTTTTTCCATTATCTGAATGAAATTCATCAGTTCAACGGGCTGAGAGTTCCCTATATTATAAATCTCATAGGGAATTTCCTTAACCGGAGGTGAAATGATAATTTTAAGAACACCTTTTACGATGTCATCAATAAAAGTAAAATCCCTTTGCATACATCCATGATTAAACACACTAATCGGCTTTTCGTTCATAATCGCGTTCATAAATAACGAAGGTGCCATATCGGGCCTTCCCCAGGGGCCATATACCGTAAAAAAACGCAATCCGGTAGTGGGTAAAGAATACAGATGGCTGTAAACATGAGCCATCAGCTCATTTGCCTTTTTGGTAGCGGCATACAGACTTGCGGGACTTTCGGTTACATCGGTTTCCTTGTAAGGAATTTTATTGTTTAATCCGTAAACGCTGCTTGAACTGGCATAAACAAAATGCTTTACTGAATAATGACGGCAATTTTCCAGCAGGTTTTCAAACCCCACAACATTTGAATCGATATACGTATGCGGATTTTCTAAGGAATATCTGACGCCAGCCTGAGCTGCCAGATGCAGAATGTGCGTAAATCTTTCCTTTTCGAATAAATCTGTCAGTGTTAACCGGTCGGTAATGTCAAGTTGAACAAACCTGTATAAACTATTTCTCTTACTGCAAATTAATTCTCCGTGCTTTATGTCATTTTTCGAAATACCTGCGTCCGAAAGCCGGGCATATTTCAGATTTACGTCATAATAGGCGTTGATATTATCCAGTCCGGTTACCTGAAATCCCTCTTCTGTCAGTGCTTTGACTGCATGATATCCGATAAATCCAGCTGCTCCGGTTACGAGAATTTTTATTTCTTTCATCTTAGATCAACAATGTAGTAATTAACAGCAGGGTATCGCTTTTTGTTTTTAATCAATGTGGATAATTCTTTATCTTTTTCAAATCTTTTCCGTTCGATGATAAGTAATTCGTTGGCATTGAGTTTATTTCTTAACTGGTCAAGAGTGATTTCATCAACTTTTTGACCCAGAAAAACATCCATACTCACCGAACGCTTAATCTTATATGTGTTATAACCGGACGTTTTTGCTTCTTCTGAAATGGCTTTTGCGTCCTTACATACATCCGCAAACCCTAACTGAGGATTAATGTCTTTCATTGACCAGCCAACAACGAATATTGTAAGGAAAAACCCCAAAACAAATGTCTCAATGGTACGGTAAATATCTTTTTGTTTATAGATCACTATTACGCAGATAATGCCTGTAAGGGTTAAGATACCTGTGCCGGCATAAATCACCGGCAAACGAAGGTATGATAGTTCTGCGTTACTTGAAGTCGCGATTAGTAATGCAGGTAAAGCTAAAATGAAAATAAGTATCGGGATGGCTAATGATAATCCAATCCATTTGTTCCATCGGTATTTCCGGAGTTGTAATGCTGAGAAATAGGTGAGAAAGGGCAGGAGTGGAACCAGATAGATGGCCAGCTTCGAACTGAAAGATGAAAGCATCACGAAAGTGGCGATAAATGTTATTAAAAAGAACCACTCGAGATCCGTTTTGATTTTTTTATAGTAAAGTCCGGCAGCTAATAGCCCGATAAATAAAAATGACCAGGGAAATATGGAATACCAGATAGAAATTCCATAGAAATAAAACGGAGCTTTATGATGAAATGAATCCACAGCCCGACCTACCGTTTGATGAAATACCAGGTTGTTGAGATATTCCGTTCCTCCTTCGGCAAATACTCCTGCAAACCATATTCCGCAAAGAACGAGCAGAATAATCAGTGTTTTAGCTCCCCAGTATTTCTTCCAGGTTTTGATCTGCTTTTTGAAAATTAAGAAAGCAAGTGTTGAAACAAGCGGCATCAGTAAACCCACAGGTCCTTTTGAAAACAGCGCAAAAAATACATAAACAGGAAATAACCAGGTATCTGCTTTTGTGGAAGTGCCTGTATAGATTTTATAAAAAGTATTCAGAGCCAGTACAATGAACATAGTCATCAGCATGTCCATCCGCACAATAGGGGTGGAACCCAGAAACAGCGCGCAGCTCATCAGCAGAAGTTGCGCGGCGGTTATACCTTTCTGATCGGTTTCGTTTTTTATCCATTTATTCATCACCATCAGAATAATCGCTGCCGGAATAAATGAAAGCAACGACAAATACCACATATAGTGTCCGCCCAGGATTAGTTTACCAATCATCATCAGCCAGAAAAAGAGCGGTGGTTTATCGGCGTAGGGCACACCCTGATGGCTGAATGTGAATATGTTGCCGTTTCGGAGTGCCTCGTCAACGATGCTCAGATATCGCAGTTCGTTGCTTGGCGTGTAATCGCGAAAAAGCATAATGGGAAGCAGGGCAATAAGCCAGATAAAATTCAGATAGTTACTTTTGTTTTGCAGCTTCATGTGTTCTGTGATTATGTCCGATAATGATATTGCGGCTATATGCAACAAATCCGAAAGCTTGTCCAATGATGAGAACAGGATCTCTTCGGATGATAGCATAGATAATGATGATAAATGACCCAATCAAACTGATGATCCAGAAACCATCGGGCAGGAGCGATTCATTTTTCCTTAAAGAGTAAAACCATTGATAAACAAAGCGGAGGGCGAAAATCAACTGACCAATGGAACCGAAAACAACCAACCAGACAGGTATCTTTTCGTTTTTGAAGAAATTGGAAATATACACCGGCAGGTCTTTTATCATCAGCATGACAGCTACTACGGGTGTCGCTATAAGAATGAATTTGAGAATTTTGTGGAGTTTTTGCCAGATACCCTGAATGTCGAGATTCCAGAGATAAATGTAGTAAGAAACAATTTGTCCGAGAATGATGGAAAAATCGTCGCGTAATATGCCATATATAAAAAGCAGGTAGGAGCCAATAATGCTCAACAGCCAGAAAAAAGGCGGTGCCATTACCTTTTTATGCTTTTCGGAAATAATCCACTGATACAGAATTCTTCCCGAGAAAAACAATTGAGCCAAAAAACCAATGGTGTAAACGAATATATGTTGCCAGTTCATTATACTATAAATTATTTTCGCCAACCTTGTAATTGATATATCTTTTCTTCATCCAGCGATAGGCAAAACAGTCAAGGAACGGTGACAACAGGCGGTTCCATAAACTAAACTTTGACAGGCCGGCAACGCGAGGATAATGTCTTACCGCGATCTGTTTCACTTCCCCTTTTTGCAGTTGTATCAGTGCCGGAAGAAAGCGATGCATCCCGTTGAAAAACGGAACACGTTTTGCATACTCTGTCTGAATTACCTTTAACGGGCAACCGGTGTCTTCTACGCCATCGTTAGTCATCATCCGGCGGAAACCATTGGCTATTTTCGACTGAATTTTCTTGAAAAAACTGTCTTTTCTGTTGGCACGAATTCCCATCACCATAGCATAATCAGGAATATCCCTGAGCAACAGGTTGAAATCATCGGGATCGGTCTGTAAGTCGGCATCAATATAACCAACATAATCGGAGAAACAATAATCAATTCCGGCTTTGATTGCAGCACTTAAACCCGCATTCTGTTCAAAATCCAGATAAAAGAAATCATTATGACGGGAACATATCTCCCGGATATACCGGCCACTTTCATCCTTCGAACCGTCATTTACAAATATAACACAAGCCGGATATATGGAATGAGATAAAAAGTTGCTCAATCTATTTTCAAGCGCAGCCATATTTTCCTGTTCATTGTAAACCGGAACTACTATTGAAAACCGATAATCTTTTGTGCGGTTTTGACTATTTTGCATAATTTTCATTTTATATAATCCTGCAAAATTATAAATTCCAACCGACATACGGTTTTTTTTCAGGGAAAATAAAAATAATAATTGGAAATTGATGTTTTTTTTACTGTCGTGTCTTTGTATTAATTATTTATTCAGATTTTTCAACACTAATTTTACAGCAGTTTCAATATCAGATGTTTCGTTCAAAGCTTTGATGAATGCACTTCCTACAATAGCTCCTGAGGAATACCGGCAAACCATGTCGAGCGTTGCTTTATTGGACACGCCGAAACCAATCAGCCGGGGATTTTTCAGGTTCATGCTGTTGATGCGGTTAAAATAACCTGTTTGTGCATCAAACGAATTTTGTGTGCCGGTAATGGCTGCCGACGAAACCATGTAGATAAATCCGTTGGTATTGTCATCAATCTCACGAATGCGTTCGTCGGATGTTTCAGGCGTTATCAGGAAGATAAATTCCAATCCGTATTTCTCAGCAACCGGTTTATATTCATTCAGATAATCGCTCATCGGCAGGTCAGGAATAATCATTCCATCAACGCCCACACGCTTGCATTCGATGCAAAACTTTTCAAAACCGTACTGCATTATCGGGTTCAGATATCCCATCATAACCAGTGGAATTTCAATTTTTTTTCTCACATCTGTCAGCTGACTGAAAAGTCGACGAATACTCATGCCGTTTTTCAGCGCTTTCTGTCCACTGTTTTGAATTACCACGCCATCTGCCATCGGGTCAGAAAACGGAATGCCGATTTCAAGCATGTCCACACCGTTTTTTTGAAGACATTCCATCGTTGGCACAGTGTCTTCCAGCTTCGGAAATCCGGCTGTGAAATAAATGGAAAGTATATTTTCTTTTTTATTCTGAAATAGTTGATTTATTCTACTTGCCTTCCAATCTGCCCCCCAACCCCCTGAAGGGGGAGTTGAAGAACGTTGTTCAAGATTACAGTTATTATTCTTGTTTTCTTTATTTTCTATATAATTCATTTTTAGATATTTTAGAAAGGTTAGACTTCGCACTCTTTTTCCCCCTTTAGGGGGGTAGGGGGCCTTTTTAATTCTTCTATAAATTGACTTAACAAAGCTACGTTTTTCAAGCCTGGTTTTATCTCAAAACGGCTGTTCAAATCTACACCAATCATCTTCGGATGCTCAATTTTCCGGATAGCTTTCACATCGTCGGGGCTTATTCCGCCGCTCAGTAGAAAATCTTTTTCACCATGATAATCGTGAAGAATATTCCAGTTAAATTTCTGTCCCGAACCGCCGTAAAGGTCTGTTTTTGTGTCGAACAGAAACAGGTCGGCAAAATCCTCGTATTCTTTTGTTACTTTCAGGTTGTACGAAGCCATTACTGCAAATGCTTTGATAACCATTACTTTAGCTTCTTCTTTTATTTTCAGGCAAAGTTTTTTGTTGTCAGCTCCATGAAGTTGTACAGCATCCAGCTTGTATTTATGAATGTATGTAAGGATATTTTCGAGATTTTCATTTACGAAAACACCCGTTTTCGTGATAGATTTGGGTAATTTTTCCATCACACTTACGTCCATGTTTTTTACAAAACGCGGTGAATTTGGGTAAAAAATGAATCCCATATAGTCGGGTTGCAGACCGGCTATTTCACGAATGTTGTCCGGCTCGCGTAAACCGCAAATTTTTATTAGCATATAAATCTAAATTAAAGCCCCCTAAATCCCCTCCCGCCTTGCGGGATAAACTCCGGGGGACTTAAAAGAGTGTAATTAAAAATCTTATAAGTTTTAGTAAAAGTGTTGATTTACTATTTTACATTATTCAACTTTCGCAAGTATCATAACTTGCTGAATTATAACAAAAAAGCAGCATATTTATTTGGTAAAGTCGCTGAAAATCAGTAACTTTATGTCGC
>SAAL01000038.1 GCA_009929445.1 Bacteroidia bacterium | reverse complement strand
ATCAATTCTCTTCCATTTCACACCTTCGTCCACCAACACTTTTTCGGGCGGAGTAAGCAATTGTTCAGGATTCTGGAATATCTTTGCCAGCGTACGCATGGATGAAGCATAGTAATATCCGTCGCAGATACGTTCATCGAGGACAAATTTCAGCAAAATGCTTTTATACGGTTTTACATCTCCTGAGCGGCTCACTGTATGACGCTGCGATTTTTTACCTAACGCCACAAAGATGCTGCAATTGCCGAATTCGTACAAATGATGGTAAATGGATTCTACGCCAATTGAACCGATATTGGTCAGAAAGAAGCTGCAATGCCACGGGCTTGCCTGCTCAATAAAGCGTGGTAAAAGTCCGACTTTATCCATCCACAAGAGAGAGAATACGACAATTCTCATCATAAAATCGGGTAATACACCCAGTATTTTTGAAATCATATCCGATGTATTCTGCTGACCAACCTGCTGATTTTCTTCCTGCTCTTTTTTTATTTTTTTTACTACATCATACAATGTATCTGTTGGCAGAAAATAGGGTTTTATCAGCGTTTCTTCTCCTTCGTCTGAGAGTGTTCGTTTTACGGCTATGGAAATGTTCAGGTAATTTCGCGCAAAGATTTTGTTCCACATCACAAACCGGTTCAGATTCGGACGTTGCGATATGAGACTTACAAGTGCTGCTATCACTACATGCATCAACGAAAGACCGGGGATTTCTTCCTTATGTTCGCGGATGAACGCTTCGATGTTGTCAATAGGAATTCTCTCTTCGAAATAATTCTGTGCATCCATGCGGGTTCGGAGGAAGTATGGAATAACCGAAAAAACCGGATCGACCTTGCGAACACGCCAGGCGTCGTACCTGTCGCCCCAGTGCCAGCGGAAATAGCGAAGTTTGTTTTCTTTGTAAACTTTCATGGTATTGATAATTTAATGTATATAAAAAGGTCTCAAAGATAATCTATCTTTTCTGAAAATAAGAATTGATTTTTTATTTATTTATAATCGGTCGTAAATTTTCATTTTTTCACCCATTTCAATTTCATCACTTCGTCGTATATAATATACTGATTATCTAATAAATATCGCAACACTTTTACAATTTTCTCTTCCCTGAAGGGCAAGGCTTCTACCAGTTTGCCGACTGAGCATTCATTGCTGCTCAATAAACTCTCTACCCCATTTTTGATTTTCAGAAACTCCTCGTTAGTTAATTCCTTTTCCATTTTTCGCAGACAAACATCGCATTTGCCACACGGAATCGATTTTTTTTTATCAAAGTAACGGAGTAAAATCTGATTTCTGCAGATATTCTCCTCTTTGGCATATTCGAGCACACTTTTCACTCTTTTGGTGTATCTTTCTTTTCGCTCATCGTAAACCACGGTGCTGAGAAACAGCCTTTCGGTACTTTCACGTTCCTGCACAAAGGTAAGGAATGGAGTTTTCCTGCGTGGAATGTACTTAATTACACGCTGATTGGCCAGTTCGGCGAGTTGCAGGTATAACTGTTCGCGCCCCCACCCCAGCCTCGAAGCGATGGTTTCTTCGTTGACAGCGCTCAAATCGGTGAATAAACCGGTGTAAGAACGTAGCAGGATATGAATCAGTTTTTCCTGTTCGGCTGTATTTTTCAGGTTGTATAGTTCATCTTTTTTCAGGGTAAACAGAACCATGGACGCACTGTCCTGCTCGTCGGTAAGTTCCAGGTAACCGGCTTGCTGGAGTATTTTAATGGCATTGAATGCCACCAAAATTGGAAAATGAAATTTCTGACAAAAATCGTTGATATCAAACACAAAAGTACGGTCCAGTCCGGAACCTACTCCTATCTGATAGTACGATCCAAGTGCTTCATATACTTCCTTTACTTTTTCCCTGGGTGGAAAAGTATCAGCTATACGTTTACGGAGTTTTATTTCGTCTGATTTATTGAACAGCAGCACTGCATAGGCTTTTTTCTCGTCGCGTCCGGCCCGGCCTGCTTCCTGAAAATACGCTTCGAGCGAATCGGGCAGGTCCATGTGCACCACAGTGCGTACTTCGGGTTTGTCGATGCCCATTCCAAACGCATTGGTAGCAACAATGACTCGCGTCTCGTCCGATTTCCAGCGTGCCTGACGCTCGTCTTTGATTTCATTTTTAAGCCCGGCATGGAAATACTCAGATGTGATGCCGTTCTGATTCAGAAACTCTGAAATTTCCCGTGTTTTTTTCCGGTTCCGTACGTACACCACCGATGTCCCGGGTACATTTTTCAATATTTTAAGGAGTTGTTCTTCCTTATTTTCGGCATTTCGTACCACATATATTAAGTTAGAACGATTAAAACTCTTTTTGAACACGTTTTTCTGCCTGAAACGAAGCTGTGTCTGAATATCGTCCACTACTTCGGCTGTAGCCGTAGCCGTAAGTGCCAGTACCGGCACATCCGGAAGCAGCGTACGGATTTCGGCTATCCGAAGGTAAGAAGGCCTGAAATCATATCCCCACTGCGAAATACAATGTGCTTCATCTACCGCTATCAGGCTGATATTCATTTGGGAAACTTTTTTTATGAATATTTCAGTGCTGAGCCTTTCAGGTGAAACATAGAGAAATTTATAGGCGTCAAAAATTGCGTTTTCGAGTGTTTTCAGAATTTCGGTGTTTGTCATGCCCGAATAGATTGCAGCCGCACTGATGTTGCGTTTTTTGAGGTTCTCCACCTGATCTTTCATCAATGCAATAAGCGGTGTGATAACCACGCAAACACCTTCGAAAGCCATGGCCGGAACCTGAAAAGTGAGCGATTTTCCGCCTCCGGTAGGCATCAGGCCAAGGGTATCTTTACCGGAGATGATGCTTTGAATGATATCTTCCTGAAGCGCACGAAACGAATCGTACCCCCAGTGTGTTTTGAGTATTTGGTGAATATCCGGCATTATTTTCAGGTGCAAAGAAATACAAATTTAGCAAAATATCCCGAAAATACCGAAAATGAGAGTACAAGTTCTGATTTTTTGAGCCTTCTAAGTGATTGAAGGCTCTGAGTAGTGAAGAAAAAAAACCTGAATTAAAGTTCAATCCAGATTCCGAGTAATTTCAATACGTAGGGGGCAAGTATAGCGGTGAAAATACCGTTGACAATCATCCCTATGCTTGACATGGCTCCAAACGCAGGACTGAATTCCATGGATTTGGAAGTGCCGATGGCATGAGCAGCATTTCCCATCGACAGGCTTTGGGACATCGGATTTTTCACTCCTGTTAGTTTAAGAATGGTGTACCCGAATACGGCTCCGAAAATTCCCACCACAATCACAACCGATGCCGTAAGCGGTGCTATGCCGCCAATGGACCTGGAAATCTCGATGGCAATGGGTGTGGTAACCGATTTGGGAGTCAGTGAAAAAATAATTTCGCGTGAAGCGCCCATCAGTTTTGCAATGAGCACTACCGACACAATCCCCGTAATGCAGCCTGCCAGCTGCGAAATAACAATATTCAAAGCCTGTTTTTTGATTACTTTCATTTGCTTGTAAAGCGGCACACCCAAGGCTACCACCGCCGGTTTGAGCAGAAAATCTATATACTTACCACCTTTTTGGTACACTTCATAATTGATATTGAAAATCATCAGAAACAAGATGATAATCAAAATGGTGATAAGAATGGGATTGAGCAAAATAAAACCTGTTTTTGCCTGAAGCCGCTGCGCCAGCCAGTAAATGATAAACGTAGCTGCTACTACGACCACTTCATTTAGAAATATCCCGTTCATAAGTCGTCGGTACTAATATTATCACGGGTTTTTCTGCTTTTATTGCGGATAAGCTGATGAGTCCAGCCTGTAACAACGAGCACCAATACCGTACTTACGGCCGATGCCACTACGATAGGCCAGAATGAGGCTGCTATCAGATCGAAGTAAAGCATAACGGCGACTCCGGCCGGCACAAAGTAGAATGGCAGCGTACTTACCAGAAAACCGGCCACCTCATTGACCCATTCCAGTTTTATCCAGCCAATCCGGAGTAAAAGCGTAAGCAAAAGCATCCCGATAATGCTCGAAGGCAGACTCAGTGAAGTGAAATGAACAATCAGCTCACCAACACCAAGACATCCGAAAATAATAGCTGCTTGTCTGATCATGCATGTAATGTGAAATTCAAATTTCAAAAAAAATACGGCTCGCGAAAAAACAATGCAAAAATACTTGCAATTTTCGGATTTACGATAATCTGCCGTACAGAAAAAGGAAAACTAACGGAAAGACAGGAGAAGAAAGAAGTGCTTGGGATGAAAATAATCCTTTATCCGTCATAATTTCAAAATACGGAATGAGATGGGCAAGTGAATAGTAGAATTAATTCTTCTGCCCGTTTTATCAGTCAGCAGTAGTGCTGGCAGCAATTTTGAAACACGGAGCACCTCTTGCTTCATTTCAGGAATTTCAGCATGAAGCACTTCACTTTCAGTTAATACACCATCCTTGTCAATTTTCATCAGGAGATGAAGATCGTCCTCCATATTTAAATCTTTCAGTTGATGGGGATAAACAATATTTCGGACAAAAAAATCAATCAACTCCTTTTTATTCCCAAACGTGGGTTCAACAGTGTCGTTGAGGAGCGAATCGTTGACCAGAGTCAGCAGGCGAATACTGACCGTATCAGGGAAAGAGAGCGCATTTCCCACCAAAATCATCGGGAAGTGGTGAATAATTCCGGCTGAATCAGGCAAAAGCGCAGTACATGAATCCGCTTTTATTTCAGGTACTTTCTTCCGATTTTTGGCTGAAAGCGAGCCTGCCATCAGACAAAAAATAATTATGAAATATAAGTAGTTTTTCACTTGACAAAATATGATTTCCATTCTTTACAAAAACAAAGCCAAAGTTTCAGATAACGAAAAAGCACCAAGATTTTCCACTTGATGCCTTTAGGTTAATAAACATTTCAGAAACAATTATTTCTTCGAGGTAATAATGATGACGCCATTTTTTCCTTTTTCGCCATAAAGTTCTGTTGCCGATTTATCTTTTAGTACCGACATAGATTCAATATCTTTCGGGTCAATGTCTTTTAATTGTGAATTAGGAATAATTATTCCATCTAAAACCACCAGCACATCGCTGCCAAGTTTTGAGGTTGTTGTGGTAGTCGTTTTGGTGGTCATTATATCTACTCCAGAATCCTGACTATCCTTCGAATCAACTTCAGCTACTTTTCCTGATAATGATTTGGCCGGACTTTCGGTCTTTTCATTACCTTGCAACTTAAATTGTATGGGTAATACATAACGTACACACACGTTTTTACCGCCTTGTTTGCCGGGAGTCCAGTCCGGCATCGCATTTATAATTCGGAGAGCTTCGGCATCTAAATAGGTATCAATTGAATTTACGATTTTTGCACTTGAGACTTTACCTTCATCATTCACAACAAATTGTACAACAACTCTCCCTTGAATTTTCTGTTTTTGAGCTTCTACAGGATATCTTATATTTTTTGACAAATATTCAAACATGGCTTTTTCACCTCCCGCGAATACAGGTGGAACTTCCACTACGTCAAACACTTTCTTGTCTTTTTCAGAATCTTGCTTTTCATTTGAGCTGTAACCTACAACCACTATCTCATCCAGTTCAGTACTTTCTTTTTCTTTATGTTCTTTAATTTCAGCGAAGGCAATACCTTTTATCTCTGAATCAACAGATGTTCTTTTCCCTTGCACAATTTTACTTGAAGAAATTGGAATTTTTACTTCTTGAGGCGTTTGTTCTAATACGGAATTTTTTGTTGCTGCAATCATATCCTGCATGGTGCTCATTAGCAGCATGACAAGCGCAATTGGAATTATTAAAGCATACTTCAATAATCCTGATTTTTTTGTTTTTTTAGAATTCATCATTTTGATTCTTTTTTTGATAGGTGAAACATTAAACTGATTGCCCAACTTACTTTCGGCCGGTTCGTAAGAAAGACTTAATAAATGATATTGATATTTTTTGGGTTCAAAACCCGAATTAAGAACTTGGTTATCTGCGATATATTCCAGATTATAACGGATCTCCCGCTCCAAGAGCCAGGCTGCCGGATTGAACCAGCAAAACATTTTCTGAATCTGCGCTACTATCACATCTACCGAATGGTATTGGCGAACGTGAGTAAGTTCGTGTTCGAGGATTACGGCTGTTTCAGGCTCAGAGTACAGTTTCGGGTTGATAAAAATCCATTGAAAAAAAGAGAAAGGCGTAATCTTTTCATCAATTCTGATAATAGGGATATGCATCAAACTGGTTTTCGTTCCTTTCAGTCTGCAACGAACAATGGTACAAAACTGAATGAGAATATGAAACGTCATAAACAAAGCAACCAGACCAAAGACAGCCCAAAGTACATTTTCAACGGTAAATAAACCAAGATTTCTCACTCCGGAAGGAGAAATTACCAGTTCATCTAGCTGAATGGAAGATATTGCCGACATGATAGGTTCTTGTTTTTTCAGCCATCCTTCTATCGAAAAAAGCGGATAAAAAAATGAAAACAGAACACTAACCATCAAATACGTACGGCGCAACATCCAGAATGTATCGCGCTGAAACAACAGCTTATAACAGAGATAAAAAAGTATTATCGATGCGTTGACTTTTATTAGGTAGATTTCCATGTTCTTTGACGAATATTTAAAATTAGGTGTCTGATGTCTGTCAATGTTTGAAATTCGAAACTCAGAACTATTTGCTCATTACTATTTCTTTTCAATCAACTTAATAATTTCCTGCAATTCTTCGGCAGAAATTTTATTCTCTTCGGCAAAAAAACTGACTAAATCCTTGTAGGAGTTCTCGAAATATTTTTTCACAACGTTTGACAAAAACTTCTTTTTGTACTCTTCTTCTCTGATAAGAGCGGAATATTCGTACGTATTCCCGTATCGTTTGGCTCTTACATACCCTTTACGTTCCAGGTTCTTCACCACAGATGCTACCGTAGTGTATGGCGAACGGGGTTCGTCCATCTTATCCATAAAATCTTTTATAAATCCCGGTTCACTCTGCCAGATAATCAGCATGAGTTCTTCTTCCTGATGTGTCAGTTTTTGCATACATTCAACTTTTAATTTTCCAATAAATTGCTATAGTAATCAGTCTATTACGAAAACATCGCAAAGCTACGATATGTTCGTAAATCTTGATACATTTCTCTGCATATTTAATTTTATTTAACTCTTTTAGTTTTTTGCGCTTTACTCTTTTCTTCCAATTCTGCAATTCTATCTTTTGCCTGCTTGCTGTAAGGATGATTTTTAATATCAGGCTCTTTCTCGATTAACTGTTTGTAATATTTCATTGCCTGCTTCCAGTCCTCTTTATACTCATAGATCAATGCAATACTGTACATTGCATACGTATTCTTATTATCCAGGGTCAAAACCCGCTGATAATAATCAATGGCTTTATCGTCATCACTGATGCTCATTGCAGCCAAACCCAGGTTGTTCAACATTTGTACCAACTGCACCGTATCGGGTTTTATCAATTCATAAGCCTCTTTGTAAAACGAATAGGCTGATTCCCACTGACCAATTTTTTCATACGATTTACCAAGATAATACTTGATGGCGTACACACCTCCTTCAGTAAGAGAATCAGCCTGTTGGAAGTATGGTATGGCATCCAGCGGATATTCTTCTTCGAGCATATACGTTGACATACCGGCAAAGAAATTTTGGTTGTGGTCAAAATTCACTCCCAGGTTTTGTAATTTTTGATATTGATTAGCAGCGTTCCGGTAATTCTTGATCAAATAATTTCCACGAGCATTCAAATCCAATATTTCTGTATTGTCCGGTTTTGATTCTTTCAGGTATTTATCGGTCAGATTCACCATGCTTTGAACCGAATCGATAGCCAGATAGAGATTAGCCAGTTGCTTTAGTGTGAAAAAATCATCGGGATTTGATTGGATAAAATCCGATAGTGTGAATACAGATTCACTGATGCGCTTCAGGGCTGCCAGGTTACGGGCTTTGAGTCGCACAGCCTGAGAAATTCCGGATTTGGAAAGAACGGAATCGGCAATCTGCAATGACTGTTCATATCTCTTTAATGCATACATCAGTTCACCTTTCTGCATCATGAGCGAAGGCAGTTGTTCTACTTGTGTAGCCCTGTTCAAGAACCAAATTGCTTTTTCCTTATTTCCTGACAATTCGGCTAAATTCGCCAGTTCACCCAACACAGAAACATCGTTTGAATTATTTTCGAAAATCTGTTGTAGCGTTGCTTCCATGGACTTTACTTCTCCCAGCACATGCTGAGTTTTAGCTTTAATGAGCAACAAGGAAGCATCCTGCGTTTTCAGACTGTCTATATATTCAACTAATGCACCATATTTCAACTGACTCTGAAAATAATGAATTCTTGAATTCACTTCATCCGGGTTGACTTCTTTCAAAGAAAAAGCACTTACAGAAAAGCTGAAGAAAAACAGAATGAATAATATTAATGTATTTTTCAGTTTCATTATCTGGAATATTGAAGTAGTGACTTAACATTACAAAATTACGAATTTCTCGTAATCACCTATTTATTAGCTAATTATTTAACAACAATTAACCCTGAATCTTTCGCTGAATATTTTAATTGGTATTTTTGAAAGAAAAATGTATTTTTGTATAAACTTTCGACTGTTTTTCAATCAACTATCTGTAATGAGAATAATTTACACCAACATACTCGTCGTTTTCTTCCTTTTATTACTACCGGTTTATTCTTTCGGAACCGGTTACTACTTCTACGTTCAGCTGAAAGACAAAAACAATTCACCCTTTTCACTTTCCAATCCTTCTGCATTTCTTTCAGATAGGGCTATCGAACGACGGTCTTTTTTCAATGTTCCGGTTGACAGCACAGATTTGCCTGTAAATCCGCAATACCTGAGCCAGCTGACCGGAACAGGCGTTAAAATACATTGTACCACCAAATGGCTGAACGGAGTTACTGTAATGACGAAAGACACCTCAGCTGCTGCACAACTAAGATTATTGCCTTTTGTAAAATATGTTCAGTACACGGGCATCACTCAGGTGTACGACAACATTGCACCAATACCCTCAAAAGTGAAAGCAGCCGAAACAGATTACGGAGTTGCAGCTGTGCAACTGGATCAGATGAACGGCAGAATACTCCATCAAAACGGCTATAAAGGCGAAAATATGCATATTGCAGTTTTAGATGCAGGTTTCAGAAACGTAAATACAAATCCGGCTTTTAACATATTACGCAACGAAGGCCGGGTATCGGGCACAAAAGATTTTGTGAATCCATACTCCAATATCTACCTGGAAGATGCTCACGGTGCGTATGTACTTTCAGCTATGGCTGCCGAGCTGGAAGGAACTTATGTTGGTACCGCTCCCGAAGCTTCTTACCTGCTTATCAGAACCGAATCGGCCGAGGGAGAATACCTGTGCGAACCCGATTTCTGGGTTTCGGGAATAGAATATGCCGACAGCGCAGGTGTTGATTTAGCGACTACATCGCTGGGTTATACTACTTTTGATGACCCGGCCATGAACTACACGTATGCTGAAATGAACGGAAAAACCGCCCGGGCAAGCATTGCAGCCACGATGGCATTTAAAAAAGGAATCATGCTGCTCAATGCAGCCGGCAACGATGGCAACAAAACGTGGAAATACATCGGAGTTCCGGGCGATGCCGAAGGAGTAATTACAGTTGGATCGGTGCGAAAAGACAGTGTTTACAGTACTTTTTCGTCAATAGGACCCTCAGCCGACGGACGCATCAAACCGGAACTTGCAGCACTCGGCACGTCAACTTACGTGATCAGCACATCCGGATCAACTACCAACGCCAGTGGAACATCCTTTGCCACACCTGTGCTGGCAGGGATTACAGCCTGTTATCTCCAAGCCGCAAAATCACTCAAACCACATTTAACTCTGCCGGAAATTCAGAATAATCTGTTCAAAACAGGTCATTTGTACAATAATCCGACCGCAGAAACGGGATATGGAATACCCGATTTTCAGAAAGCATTCTACGAATTAACATCAAATACTGTGAGTCAGACTCAGGCGAACCAATTATCCCAAAAGAAAGCAATCAAGCTGTTGGTAGATGATACGAAGAGAAATATTCTGATAAAACTGAATACCCAAAATCACGCTGAAATGGGAATTGTCCGTGTATTTTCACTGACAGGACAAGTTGTTTCAGAGAAAAGTTACTCCGGGTCTTATATTCAAATAAATACGGAAAAACTGGAAAAAGGAATTTATCTCATTCAAATAAATACAGAACGATGAATTCAACCTCACTATCCGAACTTACCAACCGGATTCAGGCCGTTATCCGGCATAATTTCACTCAGGCAATCTGGGTGCGTGCCGAGATTAGCGAGCTGCGCGAAAACGGAGGTCATTGTTACCTGGAATTGATTGAAAAAGACAGCGAAACCGATAATATTATGGCCAAAACACGCGCCACCTGCTGGGCAAGCGTGTATAGAATGCTGAAACCTTACTTCGAAAGCAGTACGGGCGAAACGCTGCGGGCAGGACTGAATGTGCTGGTAGCCGTGACAGTTGAATTCAATGGTGTTTATGGTTTCAGCCTGAATATCCGGGACATAGATCCTACATTCACGATCGGCGAACTGGCAGCGAGGCGGATGCAAATCATTCTGAAACTCAGGGAAGAAGGAATCGATGATATGAACAAGCAACTTCCCTTCCCTGTTCTCCCACAGCGGATTGCTATTATTTCGTCGGAAACAGCAGCCGGATACGGCGATTTTTACAATCAACTGAATTCTGACACCTCAAACTATGTTTTCTACCCGCACCTTTTCCCGGCTGTCATGCAGGGGAATCAGGCAGAAGCATCAATCATTGGAGCATTGGAGAAGATTTACAAACACGTGGAACTGTTTGATGTAGTAGTAATTATTCGCGGAGGAGGCGCTACAACCGATCTTTCGTGCTTCGACTCCTACAACCTGGCTTTGAACTGCGCTCAGTTTCCTCTGCCAATAATATCCGGCATCGGGCATCAGCGCGATGTTTCCATTTTGGATATGGTAGCTCACACCAGTGTAAAAACACCAACAGCAGCAGCAGAATTTTTGATTTCCGCACTTGAAAAGGCAGAAGAAGAAATAGACGAATTAGCTTCTGACTTGTACAATGCAACATCTACCATCATTCAGGCGAAACTTAAATCACTGGAATTAATTACGTTAAGAATTAAGCAAGCTTCCAAAACCGGGTATTTAAAAGAACAAAACCGACTTTCGGGCTATTTATTCCAGCTTAAAAACCGGTTGCAAATTCGCATTCAAAAGGAAAAAAACAGGCTAACCCTCATCGAGACCAAAATAGAAACCCAATCACCAACGTACCTCTATGCGCGTGGCTACACGATAACCACGCTGAACGGAAAACGAATCACCTCGGCTCATCAGGTAAAACCGGGCGACAAAGTAACCACACACCTGAATGACGGACGATTTGACAGTGAAGTCGTGCCACTATTGTAGCAAACAGATTGATTTTGTTAAAATATTTGATTTATTTACAAATCTCTAAGCAACAGAAAAACATCTTTCTATGCTTAGCTGTTAACATATTTAATAACTCAAATCAGCTGACTACTTTTTCAAAAAAAAATGGCAAACAGAAACACATATCCGATTGACAAACTCACCCTGCCTGTTCAGAATTTCATTCAAAAGGAAAAATCGGGTGGAATAGTGCTTGGAATCACCGTATTAGTGGCACTTTATCTGGCCAATTCACCGTGGTCTTATCAGTATTTTCATTTTCTGGAAAATAAACTGGGCTTTCATTTTAATGATGTTTCCTTTTTGAAATACAGTCTTCATCACTGGATTAACGACGGGTTAATGTCTATTTTCTTTTTTGTGGTCGGATTAGAATTGAAACGTGAAATCGTTGCCGGTGAGCTTTCCAATCCCCGCAAAGCACTTCTGCCCATTGGAGCTGCCCTTGGAGGAATGCTGGTGCCTGCCATTATTTACATTGCTTTCAATCCGGCAGGCGAAGCAAGCAACGGTTGGGGAATACCGATGGCTACCGATATTGCCTTTGCACTGGGGGTGCTTCACCTATTAGGCAAACGAATTCCTCTTTCGCTCAAGATTTTTTTAACAGCGCTCGCTATCGTTGATGACCTGGGCGCTGTACTCGTGATTGCATTTTTCTATACATCGGATATTTCGATGGTGAGTTTGCTCGCAGGGTTGGGATTTGTGCTTGTGATGTTTATCGGCAATAAAATGGGCGTACGAAATATCCTGTTTTATGCCATAGTGGGCATTGTGGGTGTGTGGATTGCCTTTTTGCTTTCGGGTGTACACGCCACCATCGCTGCGGTGCTTGCAGCATTTACCATTCCGAGCAACGTGGGAATAAATGAGGGTAATTTCATTAAACGAATCAATTCATCTCTCGAAAGGTTCAAAAAAATGGTACCAAATGACAAAGTGACCTTAACCGGAGAACAAATTCATCAACTGGAAACTATCAAAGAAGATACAAATTGTGCCATTCCGCCTCTTCAGCGGTTGGAGCACTCCATGCATCCTTTTGTAACTTTTTTTGTATTACCGGTTTTTGCGCTGGCCAACGCCGGAGTATCCTTGGATATTGACATTCAGGCACTTTTCAGTACAAATGTTGCGCTGGGAGTCGGGTTGGGACTTCTGGTTGGTAAAGTGGCAGGTATAGTTGGATTTACGTTGCTTCTGGTGAAACTGAGAGTAGCACCCTTTCCGGATGGAATGAACGTAAGGAATCTGTTTGGTGTCGGGCTGCTGGCTTCTATCGGGTTTACGATGTCGCTTTTCATCACCTCGCTGGCATTCAGCAATGAAGCACTGATAACACAAGCAAAAATTGGAATTTTTGTTGCATCAATTATAGGCGGCGTACTGGGCTACTTTGTATTGAGGACCGGAAAAAATCTTTATCCGCCCAATAAACAGGACGGCAATTAAACCTTAATCGATTTTCTATTCATCCTTTCGATTTTCAAGTGATGTAATCACTGTCGGATTTCTAACAGCGTAGTGAGCGGCGTACTGAGCTATTTTAGCCTGGAATAGCGTTACTGTGTCCGGTTTGTACCCGGAACCGATGGCAGAAATTCCAAACAATTTTTCAAACCAGACACAAGCAGCGGTGTATCTTCCATAAGTCGACTCCAGGTGATAGCCGTCTCTGCAAAAACTGTCGCCAAGTTTACTGCTTCGGCCGTTTTGAATAGCTGTACCCGAAGGAACAACACATGCTGCTCCAACCCTGCCGGCAACAAGCTGAGTTGCATTTACGATGGCATTAAACATTGTGAGCTGATTATTTCCATAATTAATAAATCCGGAATGCTTCGAATCCTGTGCATACGCCCACGTAGCATGAATAATAATCTTCAAAGCGGTATTATCGGTGTGTTTCTTCGCAAAAACAATCAAACTATCGATGTAAGGAAAATAAGTTTCAGCCATACCGGAATGCTGACTCACCTGCTGAAACGAAACATAATCCCATTTTTCATTTTGAAATGCTTCTATCAGTGTGAATCCTTCTGTTTTCGACATCACTCCGTTTTCAATCTTACGGAAAGAATAATCCGTTGAATTAGTCGTTGAATTTTTGTAATGCCTTTCGAGCGAGCAACCACCAATGTACATATTTCCAATTACGATTGTATCGCCATTTGCTTTGACTAAATCAGAAAGGTAATTTTCAACGGCATCCTGTGAAAAACTATTGCCAATAGTGAGCAGCCTGACCTGCCTGGCAGAAAGTGTGAATACTGAAAAAAGTATAAGAAGAATGAGTGAAATGGATTTTTTCATGGGTTTTGAAATAGTTAATTGTTATGATTTGAAAAGGAATACGGCAAATCACTTTGTGAAATTCCACGGGTTGAGTTTGGGGTATTATCCATTAGGAAATTCAGTTTCATTCCTTTCCTGATTGCATCGATTTCCAGGTAATTGCGGGTGTAGTTTTTGCCATTCACTTTCAAAGTTTTTACATACACATTTTCTTTCTTATTATTGACAGAACTAATTTCCACTTTTTTACCGTTTTCCAGGTGAATAGTGGCTTTCGGGAAAATGGGCGAACCAAGCACGTACTGTCCGCTGCCGGGACAAACGGGATAAAATCCTAAGGCTGAAAAAACATACCAGGCCGAAGTTTGTCCGTTATCTTCGTCACCGCAATAGCCATCGGGAGCAGGCGTGTACATTTTGTCCATCACCTGGCGAACATGATATTGTGCTTTCCAGGGCACACCGGAATAGTTGTATAGATAAATCATGTGCTGAATCGGTTGATTTCCATGTGCATAATTTCCCATATTCATGATTTGCATTTCGCGGATTTCGTGAATGGTAGAACCATAGTAGCTATCGTCAAATATCGGTGGCAATGAAAAAACGGTATCCAGCATCTGATTGAATGTATTCTTTCCTCCCATCAGATCAATCAACCCTTGTGGATCGTGAAAAACAGACCAGGTATAATGCAGTGAATTTCCTTCGGTAAAATCGCCACCCCATTTGAATGGGCTGAACGGCTCACTGAATTCTCCGTTTTCTTTCTTACCCACCATCAGGTTGTATTTTTTATTGAAAAGATTTCGATAATTCTGACTGCGTTTGGCATACACTTCGATCTCTTTTTCGGGTTTTCCCATCGCTTTTCCAAGCTGATAAATACACCAGTCGTCGTATGCATATTCCAGTGTTCGTGCGGCATTTTCCCTGATGCCCACATCACAGGGTACATATCCCAGTCGATTGTAATATTCGTAGCCCAACCTTCCTGTTGATGATACTCTCGGATGAACGCTGTTTGCTGTTTTCACAATTCCTTCCCACAGCACATCAGGTTCTTTCACTTTATTTCCCTGCAAATAAGCATCGGCTAAAACCGAAGCAGAGTTATTCCCAACCATGACAGGTCTGTGACCGGGACTTGCCCATTCGGGGAAAAACCCGCTTTCCTTGTAAGCATTGATCAATCCTTCCTGCATTTTTAGGTTCATTTCGGGATAAAGCAGGTTCAAAAGTGGAAACAGGCCACGGAATGTATCCCAAAATCCGGTATCAGTGAACATGTATCCGGGCAACACTTTGCCGTTGTAGGGACTGTAATGCACAATGTTTCCCTCTTTATCATATTCAAAAAAACTCCGCGGAAAAAGCACCGAACGATAAAGGCTGGAATAAAAAGTGCGTAACTGGTCGATATTGGTAGTTTCAACTTTTACTTTGCCAAGAATTTCATTCCATCGTTTTTCTCCGTGCTCTTTTATTTGGTCGAAACTTCGATTACCTAATTCTTTCAAATTCAATTCTGCCTGTTCGTAGCTTATGAATGATGAAGCTACCCGGACATGAACCTTTTCGCCTCTTTGGGTGGAAAAACCGATTATTGCACCTGCATGGTTTGCGTTTGCTTCAAGGTCGTTATTTTTTATTTCGCCGTTTTCGACTACCGATTTATAAGTGAATGATTTATCGAATTCTATTACAAAGTAATTTATAAAATTATCGGGCACTCCTCCGCTATTTTTAGTAGTAAAACCCATAATTTTATTTTCGTTTGGAATAATTTTGACATACGAGCCTTTATCAAAAGCATCTAATAAAACGTATGAATTAGCGTTTTGAGGAAATGTAAACCGGAACATGGCAGCTCTTTCAGTAGGTGTAATTTCAGTAACCACATCATAATCTGCCAGATACACTTTGTAATAATACGGTTTGGCTGTCTCAGCTTTGTGCGAAAACCAGCTGGCTCGTTCTTCTTCGTTAAAAATCGGTTTTCCGGTCATCGGCATAATCGAAAACTGGCCGTAATCATTCATCCACGGACTTGGCTGATGAGTTTGTTTGAAACCGCGAATTTTGTCGGCATCGTAGGTATATACCCATCCATCGCCCATTTTTCCGGTTTGCGGTGTCCAGAAATTCATTCCCCATGGCAGTGCTATAGCCGGATAAGTATTGCCGGTGGAAAGGGAATATTTGGATTGAGTACCAACTAATGTGCTGACAAAATCAATGGGTGTCTGTGCGTTGGTAAAAGTAAAAAATGAACAAAAAAGAGGTAAAAAGATGAATATCCTTCTCATTTTCTTTCTATTTGAAGATTGTTAAGGTAAAAAATAACTCTAATAAGTGCATTTAAATTGAATAAATTCAACGATCAGCATAAAGTGCTTGAAATTACTGCTAAATTATGGATTCTGCAAATTGTTCATACATTCCTGAGAAAGGATGGTAAAAAAATAAGGATACCGATTTCTCAATATCCTTATTGTAATTGTAATTTCTGATTTGATAACATCATAATTCCAGATCTACATCATGCAGCTCTTTCCACGGAAGTCCTTGTTTGTTAAGTTGTTCCATGAATGGATTGGGATTAAACTGTTCAACGTTGTATACACCCGGTTTGCTCCATTCACCTGTGAGAAACATCATGGCTCCAATCATGGCGGGCACTCCGGTAGTGTAGCTTACAGCTTGTGTGCCGGTTTCCTTGTAGGCGGCTTCATGACTGCAATTGTTGTAAATATAGTATGTCTTTACGTTACCGTTTTTGAATCCTTTGATGCGGCAGCCGATGGAGGTCTTGCCTTTGTAATTTTCGCCCAGGTCACCGGGGTTGGGTAAAACGGCTTTCAGAAACTGAATGGGCACTATTTTGCATCCGTTGTAATCTATTTCGTCGATGCGCGCCATGCCGATATTCTGAATTACACGCAGATGTGTGAGGTATTCCTGCCCGAAAGTCATCCAAAAACGTGCCCTTTTGATGGTCGGGAAGTTTTTCACCAGCGATTCCAGTTCTTCGTGATAAATCACATACGATTCTTTGACACCGATTTCCGGATAATTCAAAGGTTTGTGTACAGCGTGTGGCTCTGTTTCAATCCATTTGCCGTTTTCATAATATTTACCTTTCTGGGTCACCTCACGGATGTTGATTTCGGGATTGAAGTTTGTGGCAAAAGGTTTGCCGTGGTCACCTGCATTACAATCCACAATATCCAGAAAATGTATTTCGTCAAAATGTTGTTTGGCGGCGTAAGCAGTGAAAACGCTGGTTACACCCGGGTCGAATCCGCATCCAAGAATAGCGGTAAGTCCGGCTTTTTTGAATTTATCGTGATATGCCCACTGCCAGCTGTATTCGTATTTAGCTTCATCCTTTGGTTCGTAGTTGGCTGTATCCAGGTAATTGACGCCTGCTTGCAGACAAGCCTCCATAATGGTCAGATCCTGATATGGCAATGCCACGTTGATAAGGATTTCAGGCTGAAAACTTTTCAGCAATGTTACCAGTTCGTCAACCTGATCGGCATCAACCTGAGCTGTTTTTATATCAATATGATACCGTTTTTTAATGTCGGCAGCTATTGCATCGCATTTTGATTTTGTGCGACTTGCCAGCATTACTTCTGTAAACACATCCGGATTTTGAGCAATTTTATGAACGACTACAGTCCCTACACCTCCGGCACCTATGACTAATACTTTTCCCATTTTTTTATTTATTAAGAAAGTCGGTTTGTATTTTTGAGCAACAATGTTGTTTTTACTCTTGTTCGTTTTTTTTTGAACACACAAAAGTAAATCAATAAAACTTAAACACCAAATTAATTTTAGTTTTTACACAAAAACGAATTAAACAACTAATTATCAAGACATTCTGTTTTTATAATCTTCATAACCAAATCTCCGGATCAGTTTGAACTCATTTTCTTTGGTCAGAATACCGATGGAGGGATGTGTCACCCCGTTGAACATAGTGGTTTTTACCATCGTATAATGTATCATGTCTTCAAATATTACCTGATCACCTACCTTCAGTTCGTTTTCAAACGACCAGGAACCATAAAAATCACCCGACAGGCAACTGTTGCCTCCCATGCGGTAAGCCGGTTTTCCGGATATGACATCCGAGGCTCCTCTGATGGCCGGTTTATAGGGCATTTCGAGGCAATCGGGCATGTGGCACGAGAATGATACATCGAGCATAGCCGTCTTAATTCCTTTATTTTCAACGACATCCAAAACAGTGGAGAGCAAAAATCCGGTCTGCCACGCAAATGCACTTCCGGGCTCCAGAATAATATGCAAGTGCGGATATTTTGCCCTGAAATTTTTCAGCAAAGTAATCAAATGTTCCACATCGTAATCCTTATGTGTCATCAGGTGGCCACCTCCCATGTTAAGCCACTTAATTTGCGGGAAATATTTCCCGAATTTTTCATCTATAACGGCCAGTGTTTTCTCCAGATCAAATGAATTGGATTCACAAAGAGTATGAAAATGAAGCCCTTCTACCCCTTCGGGTAAATGATCGCCCAGCAAATCGGCCACCACTCCCAATCGGGAACCGGGAGCACAGGGATTGTATAAATCGGTTTCGACGTCCGAATATTCAGGATTTATCCGTAGTCCGCAGGATATATTTTTTTCAAGTGTGTACGGATAGAATTTCTGAAACTGCGACAAAGAATTGAATGTAATGTGGCTGCTCAGACTCATTATTTCAGGGAATTCTGCTTCGGAATACGCAGGTGCATACGTGTGAGCTTTGCTTCCCATCTCCTCATAAGCCAGACGTGCTTCGGAGAGCGAACTGGCTGTACTGCACTGCACATATTCACGTACAACAGGGAAAACAGACCACATAGCGAATGCCTTGAATGCAAGAATAATTTCGACTTCAGCACGTTGGGCAACAGAGCTAATTAGTGCTAAATTCCGGCGAAATGACTGCTCTTCAATCACATAGCAGGGTGAAGGTATTTTTGAATAATCCAACTTTGTAAAGAGTTTAATGGAAATTTATAATATCGGATTCGTTTTTTTAAAAAACATGTTATCCCTGTTTTTTCAATACCTGATTGTACCTGCTGTTGTTTTTAAGAAAATCGGTGGCCACTTTCAGGTCAGTGTCATCCTTGAGCATGTACTGCACCTGACCTTTCTGGAAATAGTATCTTTGAATAATTTCCACGGTGAGCATTTCCTCTATTTCCTTTCTGTTGTCGTGGATATTTTTTTCCACATCGGGCATCAGTCTGGCTTTCAGAGCGTCAAATTCGGCTTTGGCTGTTTGGTCAAAACCTTCAAATTCAGCTACTTCGGCAAGTTGTTTGAAATAATTTTCGGTTTGAGTAGTGTATGTAAATTTCTTTTCGTTGACCAGATAGTTTACGAAATCGTTGAATTCGGCATCTGTCAGACTGAATTTATCGGGTGAAGCTATACTTTTGTGTTTTTGAGCGTACCGGGTGGCATAATCAAAATAGTGGTTCTGCATAAGAATGTAATAGGCAATGTTCAGTTTGCGGGAATCGGTAGTCACGCTGTCGGGTAAAACTCCACCACCGTCTCTTACTATTCGTCCGTTAGCGGTTTTGAAAGCGGTGGTCAGACTGTCGGGAATACGTCCGACGCTTCCATCCTCGTTTCGATGGCTGTAATCCAGCGCCTGTACGCATCTTCCGCTAGGTGTGTAATATTTAGCCATTGTCACTTTTATATTTCCACCATAACCAACCGGTCGAATGCTCTGTACCAGTCCTTTGCCGAATGTACGCTCCCCGATTACAATTCCACGGTCGAGATCCTGGAGGGCTCCGGCCAGAATTTCCGAAGCTGATGCCGAGCCTCTGTTGACCATCACGGCAAGTTTCATTTCCGGAAAAACAGGGTCGGAAGGTGTTTTATAAGTGCGATCGGTTTCGAAATTACGGCCTTTTGTAGATACAATAGATGTTCCTTTCGGCACAAAATAGCCCATAATCTTCACTGCTTCGTCGACCAAACCGCCCGGATTGTTTCTCACATCCACAATCAGCGATTTTATCTGACCGGTTTTCATCATGTCGTTTACAGCATTTTTGAATTCAAGGGCGGCTTTATCGGTGAAATCATTGAGCATCAGGTAACCCACACCATTTCCGAGCACCGCATAATAAGTTACCGGATTGAACTGGATATTTTCACGTATAAATTTCTTTACGATTGGTTTTTTCTCGTTCCAGCGTTCTATTTTAATCGTAATTTCTGTTCCGTTTTTTCCTTTCAGCATCTCACTTACCTGAGCAGTAGTTTTACCGGTTGCACTTACACCGTCCACTTCCAGAATTACATCTCCGGCGAGAAGTCCGTTTTTCTGTGCGGGCATACCTTCATACGGCTCCGAAATGACCACGCGGCCGTCTTTCTGCATAATCAGAGCTCCAATTCCGGCATATTCACCGGTGGTCATCATTTTTAGATCATCGTTCATTTCCTCAGGCATGTAAACGGTGTATGGATCAAGCGACGAAAGCATGCTGTTGATACCCGTGAGCACTACTTTGTCGTAGTCCAGTGTATCCACATAGTAAGCATCCAACTCTCGTAGTATGCTATTGAATACACTCAGGTTCTTATTTATTTTGAAATACTTTTCATCTTTGGTTTGCGAAGAGAGCGAAAATGCAATGAAATACAAAAGAAAAATGTTCGCTAATACCCTGTAGGAGGTATATCCAGGTGCAATATTAAGTTTTCTGAAATGAATTGACATTTTATATATTTTCTTTTAATGTGAATTGACTCATTTTATAATAGAAATGTAAACAAAAAAATGTGTTTAGCTGCGTTAAGTGCTTAAAGACAAACTCAAATCACTATTCCTCAGGGAATTGGCGGACAGATTACCCCGGGAGGTAAGAAGCCGCTGATATCTCTGCCGTACCTTATCAAATCGCGTACCACAGTGGATGAAATAAATGAATATTCTGTTTCTGTGAATAGCAGTACGGTCTCCAGACCATTCAGTTGCCGGTTGGCATTCGCAATTGTATGTTCGTACTCAAAATCGGAAACTGTGCGCAAGCCTCGCAAAATATACTTCGCTCCCATAGCATCCGCAAAATCAATGGTCAGGCTGTCATAGGTCTCTACAGATACCCGCGGTTCGTTCTTAAAAGCCTGACGAATCATATTCACCCTGTTGTCCATGTCAAACAGTGTTTTTTTGGACTGATTCATACCGATGCCGATTATTATTTGATCAAAAAGGTTCAAACCTCGCATTACAATGCTGTAATGCCCGATGGTGAACGGATCGAAAGTACCTGGAAAAATGGCTCGTTTCATTTTATTTTCAGCTATCTGACGCCGGAATTATCGATTTCAGGCTAACAATGAAATTCTATGTACTGAAAATCTGATATCTGACGTCTGTTTAAGAATACAAAGATACGTAAAATTTTAACGTTACTGATTTCAGACGGTGTCGTTTTGGTTTTTTAAAGGTTGGTGAATAACAATTTTTATTATGTTCAAAGTTAATAAGGATATTCTTCAATCCTTCAATTCGGAGGATAATTTTACCCGTACACGCTATTTTTTTTCATTCTGTCACTCTTTTTGTTCATTCCCCCAAAAACCACTAATTTTGTATTACGAAAAAAAACAATTACATGCAGGAAAAACTACAGGATAAAATTTTCAGACTGATATCAGAAACTGCGGATGAAATGGGATTAGAAACGTATGTCATCGGTGGATTTGTCAGAGATCTGTTCCTCCATCGACCGTCGAAAGACATTGACATAGTGACAGTTGGGAGCGGAATAGCTCTGGCTGAGAAGGTTTATAAAAAACTGGGCAAAAAAACAAAATTCTCCTTTTTCAAAACCTACGGCACCGCTCAAATCAAAACCCACGACTGGGAAGTGGAATTTGTAGGTGCCCGCAAGGAATCGTACAGGCAGGATTCACGCAATCCGATTGTGGAAGACGGCACGCTGGAAGACGACCAGAACCGCCGTGACTTCACCATCAATGCGCTCGCTCTGTGTCTGAATCAAAACCGGTACGGTGAACTCGTCGATCCGTTCAACGGACTGGAAGACCTCAAAAACTTTGTCATACGCACTCCCCTCAATCCCGATATTACTTTCTCCGACGATCCGCTGCGTATGATGCGGGGCATCCGATTCGCGTCACAGCTCCGGTTTTTTCTCGAAGAGAGAACATTTGATGCTATTACACGAAACAAAGACCGGATCAAAATCATTACCAAAGAGCGTGTAGCCGACGAATTGAATAAAATCATCCTGTCGCCTAAACCGTCTGTCGGGTTTATTCTACTGGAAAAAACAGGATTACTGCAACTTATTTTTCCGGAACTGCTTGCGCTGAAAGGCGCCGAAACCAAAGACGGTGTAGGACACAAAGACAATTTTTACCATACGCTTGCCGTGCTCGATGAACTTGCCACCAGGTCGGATAACCTCTGGCTGCGGTGGTCAGCTCTGCTCCACGATATCGGGAAACCGAGAACAAAGAAATTTGATCCGAAAATGGGCTGGACTTTCCACAACCATAATTTCATCGGCGAAAAGATGATCCCTGAGATTTTCAGCAAAATGAAGCTGCCTGCGAATGAAAAAATGAAGTATGTGCAAAAAATGGTCGGACTGCACATGCGTCCAATCGTGCTGAGCGAAGATGAAGTGACCGATTCGGCCGTACGTCGGCTGCTTTTTGAAGCTGGTGATGATATCGACGATCTGATGCTTCTTTGCAACGCGGATATCACGTCCAAAAATCCGGAAAAAGTACGCCGGTATCGTCAGAATTTTCAGCTGGTAAGCGAGAAACTGAAAGATATTGAAGAAAAAGACCGTGTGCGCAATTTTCAGCCACCCATTGACGGTAAAGAAATCATGGAAACTTTTGCCCTGCCTGCCTGCAATACAGTCGGTGAAATTAAAATGAAAATTAAAGATGCCATTCTGGATGGCATTATCCCCAATGAGTACGAAGCTGCTAAAGAATTCATGCTAAAGACAGGCGAAGAAATGGGATTGAAAACAGGTGATTTGCCCTTCGAATCTGACAAAAAAAAACGGGAATAAGTCAGGCTGATTTACCAAAGTTCACACGATAGATTACATACTGAAAGGAAGGTTTTTTCATGAAACTTTCCTTTTTTATTTTTTCAACAGAAACTCAAGAGGCACATGTAATCGTCTGCTCCATGAAATTTCGTCGTGAATGGCGTTTTCAAACACTTTCGACATAAAACCGCGCTCGTCAAATCCTTTTGATTTGATAATGTATTCTGCATATTGCTGACTTACAGCATATTTCCAGTCTGCCTCACCTGTACCGTAATCCATGTAAATCTGATGACCGGCGCAATCGGGTAAATGTTCGCTTAGATACTGTAAAGCAGCCAGCGAAATCCGATAATCGATAAAATTCAACCACGAAGTTGACATGCAGGCTGCCTTTCTGAAAACCCCGGGATACTCGCAGATAGCATAGGCAGAAATGAGCCCGCCCATACTGGAGCCCATGATAATTGTATTGTCGGCATCAGGCAGAGTCGAAAACCGTGAATCAATCAACGGCTTCAGTTCGTGTACCAGAAATTGCAGGTAAGCATCACCCTGCGCACCCCGCTTGTTGCAATATTTTTCAGAAAAAACAGCCCGGATTGAATCAGGCAGCTGATTGAATATTTCAGTGGGCATATATTCCGAAATGCGGTTTTCATTGCTGTTCCACACTCCAGCTATAATACAGTTTTTTATCTGCCCGTTTTTGATCAGTTCCGCCGCAACTTCATCCACCTGCCATTCTTTCCGGTTCCAGGTTTTAGTGCTGTCAAAAAGCATTTGACCGTCGTGCATATATACCACACTGTATTTATTTTCGGTTGAATAACCGGGTGGTAACCAGACATCAACTGTTTTGGTCTCTACACATTTCGAAGCCACATTCAACCGTACGATACTGCCTGATTTCACGTTCGGAAGCGATTCAGAAAAAAGCATATTTGAATTTATCAAAAAACAGAACAGGAGAAATGATTTTGTAATTGTATTCATTTGATAGTAAGTTATTTACACGCAACAAAATATTTGTTATTATTTTACTGCAATATCCTTATTCAGTTCGGGGTAGGCAATTCGTGAGTGGTAAATATTTTTGATTTTTTCGGTAAGTACTTTTTTCACGGTTTCCACATCCTTGAAACTGATGGGTGCATCTTTGAACTGTCCGTCAGCTATTTGCGAGTCAATCATGCTGTCCACCATTTTGCTGATGCTTTCTTCTGTATATTCGCCCAGCGTGCGCGAGCGTGCCTCCACTGCATCCGACATCATCAGAATGGCAGTTTCCTTGCTGTATGGAAGCGGACCGGGGTAGGTAAACTTTTCTTCGTCGGGTGTTATTCCGGGATTATCATTAACGAATGAATTGTAGAAAAATTTAGTTTTAGTACGCCCATGATGTGTGGTGATAAATCCAATAATCTGATCGGGCAATCCATGTTTTTTGGCCAGAATGACGCCATCAGGCACATGTCTGATTATGGCCTGTGCTGCCTGCACGTAGTTCATTTCGAGCAGCGGATTGGATGCTCCCACCTGATTTTCAATAAAATACTGCGGATTAATCATTTTCCCGATATCGTGATACAATGCGCCGGTACGAACCAGTAAACTGTTAGCACCTATTTTCTTGGCTGCTTCGGTGGCAAGATTGGACACCTGAAGTGAATGTTGGAAAGTGCCCGGAGCGTTTTCTGCAAACCGAATCATCAGATCACTGTTGATATTCGTCAGTTCGACCAGCGTAATGGCCGAAATGAGGTTGAAAATTTTTTCAAATAAATAAATCAGCACATAAGCCAGTAGCAACAAAGCCGAACTGATGGCAAAATAAGCCAGGGGCATGAAATAAATCCGGTTGATAGCACCTTCGGAAATCAGTTCGGTAGCCAGATACATCACCGAATAGCTGATAAAGATATAGAAGGCGGTCTGAGTAAGCTGCGATCGGGCAGTAAGATCTTTGAGTCCGGATACTGCGGTCATTCCAGCTATTATCTGCAATACGATAAATGTGAACGGATTATCAACCATGAATGATATTATCAGCATGGTGATGAAATGGGCAAAAAGAGCAGTTCGCGAATCAAAAAATACCCGAATGATGATAGGCAGCATCGTAAAGGGTACGATATAAATACCGAGATTGGTGAATCTGAGCACAATGGATGCAAGCCCGATAACAAACAAAATCATCAGAGCGATGAAAAGCAGGTTGTTCAGATTTTCGAACAGATTCTGACGGAAAAGGTATAAATACAATGTAAGCAATAGAATAAGCCCAATAACTATAATAAACTCTCCTACAATTACATAACCCGATTCTTTAAAGGCTGTATTTCTTTTTTGGGTTTCGATTTTCATCGAATTCAGGATTGAATAAGTCACAGGCGAAACAATTTCACCTCTGTCAATTATTTTTTCGCCCGTCTGCACCATCCCCGAAGTCAACGAAAGATTTTTCACCATGTCATCTCTTACGTTTTGAGAGGTAATACTGTCAAACCGAAGATTTTCAATCAGATACAGATTCAGATTGTACGAGCTCAAATCCTGGACACTGATATAATCCGGCTTATTCATCACTATTTCCTCATAGGCCGACTTGGGTGTGTAAATATCTTCTGTGGAAATAATTTCAGTTTTGCGGTCCTTGTATACTTTTACGATGCTTTTCCGGTTGTTGCTCATCAGCTGCTCATACACACCCGACGAAATAATGCCTTTCTTAAATATCTCGTTCAATTTTCTTTCCACATAAGCCGAATATGCGGGTGGTTCCGGATTTTTTTTGCTCCAGTCGTTCAGCCATTTCTCCTTTTGCCGGCCGGCCACTTCTTCATCGTACTGAAAATAAGGAGTATATGCCGACAGTAATTCTTTTCTGTCAGCTTCCAGTTGCTCATCTGTTTTATATATCGGAAAGTCGAAAGAAGCAGTGATGAGTTCATAAGTCCAGGGCTTACCTATCTCATATTGGTACTTGAACTTTTTATCTTTGGGAAATAACAGAACAATTATTACAACTACCGAAACAAAAAGTCCGATACGGGTAAATAAGTTTATTTTTTCTTTCGTTAATTTTATATTCATCTTTGAGTTGTTGGCGTGGATGATTAAGTTGTAATAACTTACTTCATCCGAATAAATCACACAAAACTATAAAAAAAACAAGAATAATAACCGATTTGTTTTAAGTTTATTTATTTTTGTAAAAAATACACCTTGTAAATCAAATAAAACCTGACATGTTCACTATCATTACAATGCCCCTGATACCCATGCGCAAAGAAGCCGGAGATCAGTATGAAATGGTCTCTCAATTGCTTTTTGGGCAGCAAATTGAGATCCTGGAAATAACAGATAACTGGTATTTTGTAAAAAATCTCAGCGACGGCTACGAGGGCTGGATTGGAAAAAAAAGTTTAATTCCAAAACATTTCACCGGAGAAATGACAGATACATCCGGATTCATAGCTACCAAAATTCCCCTTGTGGTATGTTTTAAGACGTCGAGTGTGGAAAAAATAACGCTACCGGGCGGTAGTATGCTGCCCCGGATTGATCGTGATCAGTTCGAACTGCTCGGAGAAATCTACCAGATAGCGCAGACAGAACCGGTTTACACCAAAAGCGGTCATGCTCAGCTCATCGTGGAACTTGCGCATCAGTATATCAATGCACCTTACCTCTGGGGCGGCAAAAGCCTGTTCGGCATGGATTGCTCGGGTCTCACGCAGGTGGTATATTCGATGGCAGGCATTTATTTGCCACGTGATGCCTCGCAGCAGGTAGAACTCGGTACGGTGGTTGATTTTCTCTCGGAAGTTCAACCGGGCGATCTGGCTTTTTTCGCAAATTCCGAAGGAAGCATCATTCATACAGGCATACTCATAAATTCACATCAGATTATCCATGCATCCGGATGTGTAAAAAAGGAAATAATTGATTCACAAGGCATTATCTCTTCGCAGAATGGAGAGTACAGCCATCACCTGAGAGTAATCAAAAGATTACTGTGATTTTGGAACGAATTTTGATAATGTAATTAAGCAGTTGAATTTTTCAAAACAATTATTTAAAAATGTAATTATGAGAAAGACATTATCAATTTTGGCAATTCTGGTGTTTTTCACGTCGGTAGGTCAGGCTCAGTCACTTGAAAAACTTTTCAGGAAATACTCGGACGACGAACGTATCGAGTACACTTCAGTAGGGAAAGGGATGCTTGGTTTTGCTCAGATTTTTGCGGATTTCAGCATCCTGACCGAAGGTCAAATGGAAAAAATTACCGGTTTCAAAATGCTGAAACTTCAGAAAGACTCCGCCTATCAGGAACTCACTGATAAATTCATGAATGATATTGATGCCGTGATTGAAAAAGGCGATTTTGAGACATCGCTCGTAAAACGCGAGAAGGATAAAAGAATATATGTTTATAAACGGATTGACCGAAGAGCCAACGCTGACATGCTTCTGCTTACCAAGAGCAATACAGCCATAAATTTTGTGTGGCTCAAAGGCAAAACAAGCGACGAAGAAGCCGACAGAGCCACTTTTGAAAAAGAGCAGCGTGCCAAGGAAGAAATTTAAATTCTATAAATCAACACAGCATTTATTCGAGACCAAACGATCCGTTTGGTCTTTTTTTATTTCAAAAAAGACGTAAACGTGCTGAAAAGCCCAAGCGACATAATTACAGAACCTGTGACCCGGTTAATAATTTTCAAACCGCGGATATTGAAACGGGTTCGGAATCTGTTGACAAAGGTCGTAAGAACTATCCACCACGAAATTGAACCTGTAAAAATTGCTGTCAGGCCCAGCACTTGTCCGGTAACCGAAGTTTCGGCCGTTACAAAATTCAGGTGAGAGAACAATGCTATCAACACAAAGATAATGAGCGGATTAGACAAGGTGAGACCAAAAGACGAAACAAAATCATTGAGCAGCGAGTGCTCTACAGGTTTTTCGTGAGGTAACGGCTGAGCAATCGGATTGCTTCTGAAAATCCACAAACCGAAAAAAATGATGATCACGCTGCCAATAATCTGAATTGCATGCCGGTGAACTTCTATGGTATCAATAACAAAACTTAAGAAAAAAAGAATGATTACTGAATATACAATATCAGAAACCGTTCCTCCCAAACCGGTAAACAGACCGTGTTTGAGTCCCCGGTTCAGCGTTCGCTGAATAGCCAGCATCCCGATGGGCCCCAGCGGTACTGAAGTAGCTAATCCGATAATTATCCCTTTTATAAAAATATCAACGAGCATTTTATTTTTGGCTGCAATTGGTTGTTGGAATGTTTTCTCTGATTATTTATCTGCTTCTTTTTCTTCCTCTCAGCAATGCAACACCTCCGACGAGCATGACCAATCCTATTCCGGTATTTCGGTAAAATATTTTCTTACTCTCCCTTTTTGTAAGTGATAATTCAAATCCAGCCAGCTCGATGTTTTTTTTCTTGCCCGCATACTCTCTGATGCTCAGCGTAGTGGCGGCTATTCCGAGTAGTATCAATATCACTGCAATGAGTTTTTTCATATCTTATGTTGATTCATTAAAGTAAATTACTTGCCAGCTCTGACAGATAGCTTCTTTCACCTTTTACCAGGTTAACGTGGGCAAAAATATCCTGTCCGCGCATGCGGTCAATCATGTATACGAGTCCGTTGGAATGCATATCGAGATAAGGTGAGTCAATCTGCTGAATATCGCCGGTGAATACCACCTTGGTGCCTTCACCTGCGCGGGTGATGATTGTTTTCACTTCATGTGGGGTAAGATTCTGCGCTTCGTCCACAATGAAAAATGTTTCGTTCAGGCTTCTTCCGCGGATATAGGCAAGCGCTTCAATCACCAGCTGTTCGTTTTTCTGCATTTCATCGAGCAGTTTCATCTCTTTTCCCTGATACGAAAAGTTGTGTTTGATTACATTCAGATTATCGAATAATGGCTGCATGTATGGTGCAATTTTGTGTTGTTCGTCGCCGGGGAGATAACCAAGATCTTTGTTTGAGAGGGCCACAATGGGTCTTGCCAGAAGAATTTGCTTGTAATGTTCATTTTTTTGCAGGGCAGCAGCCAGCGCCACCAGTGTTTTTCCGGTACCCGATTTTCCGGTCAGCGCTACGAGTTTCACTTCATCGTCCAGAAGCACATTCATGGCAAAAGCCTGCTCGGCGTTGCGGGGCTCGATACCGAAGCTGCGCGTTTTCTCAATCCGGATCACCCTGCCTGTCTGAGGTTGATATCTTGCCAGAACGCTTGATCTCGAACTTTTCAGCACAAAACATTCCTGAGGCTCCACATCCGACTTGAAATCAAATTCATCCAGCGGAATCCCGCCTTCGGCATACATGCGGTCAATCATTTCGGGTGCCACATTTTCATACACTTCATGATTTTTTTCAAAAATATTTAGGTCTGTTACCTTGTCATTAATATAGTCTTCCGCCAGAATACCAAGCGACAAGGCTTTCATTCTCAGATTAATATCTTTACTTACAAGGATAGTTTTGGAGGCTTTCTTCAGTTTACCTATGTTATACGTGTCGGCCAGAATGCGGTGGTCGGGCGTTTTTTCCGGGAAAACGGCTGAAATAGCTTCTGGATAACCGTTGCCCGCAACGATAAATAGTTTTCCTTTGCCTTCGCCCAGTTCGGCTCCGTTTTTAAATAAATTATCGTTGGCTATCAGATCCAGTTCGCGAACGAACTCGCGTGCATTGAAGTTAATTTGCTCATTCCCTTTTTTGAAATGGTCCAACTCCTCGAGCACTACAATCGGGATGTAGATATCATTCTCTTCAAAATTGTGTAAACAGTTGTAATCGTGCAATATGACGTTGGTGTCTATTACAAAGTTCTTTTTGCTCTTCATATCCTAAAAAAATATTTTTTTACTTTTCATAAAAAACACCTGAAACAACCGGATGGTTCCTACTCTCAGGTTTTTTTTACATAGCTCATGACAAGTTTGGCATAAAAAAACCGACAGGCATACTGTCGGTTCCCGATATTTTTCTCTGGCAAATTACAGAATGATTTTCTGTGTAAATTTACCTGAACGAACGATGTAAATTCCTTTGCTCAAATTCAGAGTTTCAGGATTTCCTTTGTAAACATAAGAATGAACCCTGGCACCCAAAACACTGTAAATATCTACCTGGGCGCCGTTTTCAAGATTCCTTGCACTCAACACTTTACCTGTGAGGGTAAATTTGGGGGCATCATCATTGTCAACCACCGATGTACTGCTTTGCAAATAGACAGATTCAGTTTTCATTGAAGGAGCAGCGTTCACCACTTTCAGGGCATGTACACCCGTAAATGCACAAAGTATCAATGCTAATATAAGAGTAAATTTCTTCATAGGCATGTAATTAATTGCTGTACTTTGTATTTTTATCTACAAATATAATGCAAAAGTACAAAAAATGTTCTTTGTTTCACAATAATTTCTCGATTAACTCACTTTATTCAAAAAATTTATATTCGACACAAAAAATTAACAAAGATTTTATATATTTGAACAAATTCGATTTGACGGTTTACCAAATATCCGACAAAAAATGAGTACCTTTGTAACTGATTTTTTTAAAAATTAAACGAATGACAATCAAGCGCTCACCTGAATATATTTTCGAAACAAGTTGGGAAGTTTGCAACATGGTAGGGGGTATATATACGGTACTTTCCACACGAGCCAACACGCTATGCAATAAATACGGCGACAAACTCATTTTCATTGGGCCCGACGTATGGAAAAATTCCGAATCACCCAATTTTGATCCCGATAAAGAGCTCCTGAAGGACTGGAAAGAACATTTCACGCAGCAAACAGGGCTGAATATCCGCATCGGAAGATGGAAAATACACGGAAATCCGGTCACGGTTTTAGTGGACTTCACTCCCCTGCTCTACCGCAAGGATTCCATCTACGGGCATATATGGGAGAAATACGGTGTGGATTCGCTGCATGCTTACGGCGATTACGACGAATCGTCCATGTTTGGATATGCCACAGGCATTGTGATCGAAAATTATTACCGTTTCCATGAACTGACTCAACAAAATAATGTTGTTGCTCATTTCAACGAATGGATGACCACCTTTGGAGCATTCCACATTCAGGAAGCCGTACCCGAAATAGCCACTATTTTCACCACTCATGCCACTTCCATCGGCCGGTCCATTGCCGGCAACCACAAACCCCTTTACGATTATCTGAGTGAATACAACGGCGATCAGATGGCATTTGAACTCAACATGATTTCCAAACATTCTACAGAAAAAAAAGCAGCTCATTGCGTGGACTGTTTTACCACTGTAAGTAAAATTACCGGGCTCGAATGTACCCAACTACTCGAAAAAACACCCGATGTGATTACTCCAAACGGCTTTGAAGATGATATTGTACCTACAGGAAATGAATACAAATCGAAAAGAGCCGAAGCCCGTTCGAGATTGAAACTGGTAGCCGAAAGTCTTTTCGGATATGAACTGAAAAAGGACACCTTGTTTGTAAGTACTGCAGGCAGATACGAGTTTAAGAACAAAGGCATCGATGTATTCATCGAATCGCTGAAAAGATTATCACAAATGTCGCATTTCAATCGCGAAGTTGTTGCATTTATCATGGTTCCGGCACATATCAAAGGTCCCAGACCCGATCTGGCTGCAAGATTGTCCAATCCGGATGCCGAAATGGACTACTGGAACAGACAGACCACACACGATCTATATGATTATCAGCACGATAGCGTAATAAGCTCTTTGCGTTGGTTTCACTTTTACAACCTGAAAAATGAAAAGGTAAAAATTATTTTTGTGCCTTCATACCTGAGCGGAAACGACGGTATTTTCAATATGACGTACTGGGACCTGCTTATCGGTATGGATATCAGCGTGTTTCCATCGTACTACGAGCCCTGGGGATACACACCGCTCGAAAGTGTGGCCTTCTCAGTTCCCACCATCACTACCGATCTTTCCGGATTCGGACAGTGGATGAAAGATAATTTTGAGAATAAACACGGTGCAGTCGTTGTACATCGTTCTGATTACAATTTCTCTGAAGTAACCGACTCGATCGCTCAAATTTTGAACGATTTTTTGAATCAGAATAAAAAGGAAATGGATGATGCAAGAAAAAGAGCATTTATTACATCCAAAAAAGCATTGTGGAGCGAATTCATTCAATATTATTACGAGGCCTATTCCAGGGCATTGGAAAAAAGAAATAAAAGAATCACTACTGACCGACAAAGAAATAATGCATCAAAAAGGGAAGCCATCTAGCAGATAACTTCCCTCCGATATAGTACTTTTGTTTTTCCACAAACATA
>SAAL01000131.1 GCA_009929445.1 Bacteroidia bacterium | reverse complement strand
GGAGCTCGAACTCCCGTTCAACATCCTGAAACGAAATTTTATAATAATAATTTGGAAATTAGCAATTAAAAGCCCTTCCCGGAGGGAATTTAGTTCAACCCCCTAAAGGGGGAATTTATCGGGTAGAATTTTTTGCAAAATTTATCGATCTTTTATTTTTTTTTCTGTTAAACAGATTGAATTATTAATAAAAACTTAACATAGTGCTCATTTATTCCCCCTTTAGGGGGCAAGGGGGCCAATATTTACATTATGAAATTAGGAAAATTCAGCATTGGAGTGGGAGACAGGTTCTCTCATCAAGGCAAGGCACAGTTGCGCGCCATTATGAAAGCCAACGAAACCGGTTTGGAAATCAATCCTGTATGGAACAAATCAAACCGTGAGCACACGTACGTACATTCAGAGCCGGTTGATACGCGTCGCGAAGCGGATGAAGCTGTAAAAGCATTGGGCTACAACGGACAATATTTCGTGGATGCCGACCACATTAATTTGAGCACAGTTGATCGTTTTGTGGCAGTTTCTGACTTCTTTACGCTTGATGTGGCTTCGTTTATCGGGAAACCGAGCTCACAGGAAGACATTGATACATTCATTGCTTCTTGTGAAAAATACATGGGTGAACTTCAAATTCCGGGTATGGAAAAACCGCTTTCCATCACCAAAGAATTGCTGGAAGATATTGCCAATAAATTTTTGAGCGCAACTCAGCAAGCTTCTGAAATATATGCTTATCTGGCGGATAAAAAAGGTGCAGGAAATTTCATTACGGAAGTTTCGATGGATGAAGTGGAAAAACCGCAGACTCCGGTTGAAATGCTTTTCATCCTGAAAATGCTGGCCGACAAAGGGGTTCCGGCACAAACAATTGCTCCAAAATTCACCGGACGTTTCAACAAAGGTGTTGACTATGTGGGTAATTTAGAGCAATTTGCCAAAGAATTTGAAGAAGATGTGCTGGTGATTGATTTTGCAGTAAAAGAATTCGGACTTCCGGCTGAGTTGAAACTAAGCGTTCATTCCGGCAGTGATAAATTTTCGATTTATCCGATTATGGCCGAAGTCATCAATCGCCACGACAAAGGTCTTCACCTGAAAACAGCGGGTACCACGTGGCTTGAAGAAGTAATCGGTTTGGCAAAAGCAGATGGCGAAGGATTAGTTTTGGCAAAAAAAATCTATGCTAATTCATTGAACCGCAAAGATGAACTTTGTGCTCCCTACGCCGATGTAATTGATATTGACGGAAGCAAACTGCCTACTATTGAGGAAGTTAACAGTTGGGACAGCGAAAAGTACCAAAATACGCTTCGCCATATTCCGGGACATCCTGATTACAATGCAAATTTCCGTCAATTGATACACGTGGCTTACGCAGTGGCATCAGAACTAGGAAAAGAGTACACCGATTTGCTCGAAAAATACGAAGACATCGTGGGTGGATGCGTGGAAGAAAATATCTACGAACGCCATTTGAAACGATTATTCAGTCTTTAAAGCCCCCATCCCCTTCGGGACTTCCCCCACAAGGGGAAGATAAATTTGGAGGATTTTTTTTCGATTTATGAAACAAAGTTTTCGTGATTTGCACCATTTGAGCGCATGCAAATCCGTAATTTTGTGGAAAAAATTATTAAGGTAAATACTGTAATTTTCCCAATTGTAAATCGTAAATAATAAAATTGAAAATAAAAATCTGTTGAAGGCATGCAAATCCCTCAAAGAGGGTCTTTTTAAAAAATGATAAGTCAATAAGGTAATATATTCAATTACAACAATTTAATCAAAAACATTTAAAGAATTAGGTTTTGGAATAATTTATAAAAAAACAACCAATGCTTTCTTAAAGTCCCCCCATTGGGGGATTTAGGGGGCTTACACTATTTATTATGTACGAATTTTTTGATATCAAAGACCGTGTGATAGCCATTACCGGCGGTACGGGCGTGCTTGGCGAAAGCATGGTGGAATACCTGGCTGCGCACGGAGCAAAAGTGGCTGTATTGGCGCGTAACAAAGAAAAAGGCGATTTGCTGATTGAAAAAGTGAAAGCCAGTGGCGGTGAAGCCATGTTTCTGGTAACGGATGTGACCGACGAGGCTGTTTTGAAGCTAAATGCAAAAGATATCGTTGAGAAATACGGTAAAATTGATGTGTTGATAAACGGTGCAGGCGGAAATATGCCCGGTGCTACCATTGGTCCGAACAGCAATATATTTGATCTGAAAATAGACGATTTCCGCAAGGTGGTCGATCTGAATCTGATGGGTTCGGTAATCCCGACAGTTGTGTTTTCCGAATTTATGGTGAAAGAGCAAAAAGGAAACATCATCAATATTTCGTCAGCTTCTGCCCTACGTCCTTTGACACGCGTAGCCGGGTATGGTGCTGCCAAGGCCGCTGTAACCAATTTTACCAAATATATGGCGGGAGAAATGGCGATTAAATTCGGCGAATCTTTCCGTGTGAATGCTATTTGTCCCGGATTTTTCATTACCGAACAAAACCGTGCTTTGCTCACCAATCCGGATGGTACGTATTCTGACAGAGGAAATACGATCATTGCTCACACACCGTTCCGTCGCTTCGGTAATCCCGAAGATTTGCTCGGCACACTGCATTATCTGGTCAGCGATGCTTCCCGGTTCGTAACCGGAACGGTAGCCATCGTGGACGGAGGATTTGATGCATTTAGTATTTAAAAGCCCCCTACCCCCCTAAAGGGGGAATTTTGAAGGGCATTCAAAATTTATAAAACGTTTAATCATTTATTCTCTTACTTCCCCTTCAGGGGATTGAGGGGCTTATATTATGAAACTAAGAAAAAACTCAAAATACGCATTGATTACCCCCACCAGCATGGGAGTTCGTATCACTCCGGTAAACGGACAACCGGTTCATAGCAGTCATTTATTTGAAATGCAGGCAACAAGCGCCGAAACCAACGTAGCAAGTATCTCTTCTTATCTTGGATTGCCCGTAAAAGTATTAACCACTTTTGTAAAAGACAGTCCGATAGCACAGTTTATCAAATCTGATCTTCGCCGCCGGAATATGGATTACGAAGGACCCGAAGTACCGCAGGGCGGACCGTGGGGTTATCGTCACCAGTTTAATATTGCCGACAGCGGTTACGGACTTCGCGGACCTCGCGTACAGAACGACCGCGCCGGAGAGGTGGGGCGCACGCTGAATGTCAGGGATTTTGACATGGAACGCATTTTTGTTCAGGACGGTGTTCAGATTGTTCATCTCTCCGGGCTCATCGCCGCTCTGTCGCCCGAAACAAGTAATTTCTGCCTCGAAATTGCACGTTATGCAAAAAGAAACGGTACGCTCATTTCATTTGACCTCAATTACCGCGCTACATTCTGGAAAGGCCGCGAAAAAGAACTCGGCGAAGCCTTTGACGAAATAGCTTCTCTGTCGGATATTTTGATTGGAAATGAAGAAGATTTTCAGCTTTGTCTGGGCATAGAAGGACCGAAAGCCGGTGGAGAAAACATCGAAGATACGATGGATGCATTCAAGGGAATGATTAAAAATGCCAAAAAAGCATATCCCAATGTAACTGTTTTTGCAAATACATTGCGGGAAGTTCTAAGCGTCAACGAACATCTTTGGGGCGCAATTGTTTATGAAAATGACACATTCCATGTTGAAAACATGCGAAAAATAGTGGTGCTCGACCGGATTGGCGGAGGCGATGGATTTGTCGGAGGATTACTCTACAGCATTCTGAAAGAATGGGAACCCGAAAAATGGGTTCAGTTTGCCTGGGCAAGCGGTGCTCTGGCAACTACTTTCCTCACCGACTACGCACAGCCTGCCGACGAAGACATGATTTGGAGCATCTGGAAAGGAAATGCGAGGGTGAAAAGGTAAAACACTGCCCCCCAACCCCCTGAAGGGGGAGTAAGAGAAAGGTATCACAACATTGTAAAACGTTTCAAAATATTTTAAAAAATAAAAATATATAATTAAATTAGAATAAACTTTAAATACGCACCAAAATTCCCCCTTTAGGGGGATAGGGGGCATACTATTTTATGAAAAAACTTGCAGATATTGGATTAATCGGTTTAGCCGTGATGGGCGAAAACCTCGTGCTGAACATGGAAAGTAAAGGCTACACGGTAGCTGTGTTTAACCGTTCGGTAGATAAAGTGGAGAAATTTATTGCCGGTCGCGGTGCCGGAAAAAATTTCATCGGAGCAAAAAATCTGGAAGAACTGGTGGCTTCCATCGAACGTCCGCGTAAAGTGATGATGCTCGTGAAAGCCGGAAAACCGGTGGATGATTTTATCGAACAACTGATTCCGCTTCTGGAACCGGGCGATATTATCATTGATGGAGGAAACAGTCATTTCCCGGATACCGTTCGTCGTACCAAATACGTAGAAAGTAAAGGGTTGCTATATGTCGGAACGGGTGTGTCCGGTGGTGAAGAAGGTGCCCTGAAAGGTCCTTCGATGATGCCCGGCGGATCGCCTCAGGCATGGCCTTACGTGAAAGAAATTTTTCAGTCGGTGGCTGCCAAAGTGGAAGACGGTGCACCTTGCTGCGATTGGGTAGGCGAGGATGGTGCCGGACATTTTGTGAAAATGGTTCACAACGGCATTGAGTACGGCGATATGCAGATTATCAACGAAGCTTACCACATTATGAAAGACGTGCTTGGAATGGGAGCATTCGAACAGCACGAAGTTTTCAAAAAATGGAATACCGGAAAACTGGACAGCTATCTGATAGAAATTACACGCGATATTTTGGCTTACGAAGACGAAGATGGTTCGCCGCTTGTGGAAAATATTCTGGATACTGCCGGACAAAAAGGTACCGGAAAATGGACAGCTGTTACGGCACTCGATCTGGGAATTCCGTTGACGCTAATCGGCGAATCGGTATTTTCGCGTTGCCTGTCGGCTCAGAAAGACCTGCGTGTGGAAGCATCCAAAGTACTTACAGGTCCTGTGGTAAACTTCAAAGGCGACAAACAGCAGTTTATCAACGACCTGGAAAATGCCATTTATGCATCGAAAATCGTTTCGTATGCCCAGGGTTACGACCTGATGATGGAAGCCGCAAAGGAATACAACTGGAAGTTGAATTACGGTGGTATCGCTCTGATGTGGCGCGGAGGATGTATTATTCGATCGGTATTCCTGAAAGATATCAAAAATGCATTCGACCAAAATCCAAATCTTCGCAACCTGCTGCTCGACCCATTCTTCAAAGAACAGGTAGAGGTTGCTCAGGCAGGATGGAGACGTGTTTGTGCCACAGCTTTGGAAAACGGAATTCCGGTTCCGGCAATGACTTCTGCGCTAGCTTACTTCGATGGTTTCCGCAGCGAAAGACTTCCTGCTAACCTCCTTCAGGCACAGCGGGACTATTTCGGAGCGCACATGTACGAGCGGGTGGACAAACCACGCGGAGAATTCTTCCACACCAACTGGACCGGACACGGAGGAGATACTGCTTCTACGACTTATCAGGTGTAAAAAGAACTGCCCCCCAATCCCCCTAAAGGGGGAGTTTTGGTGGGAAATTAAAAGTTTTTACATGTGTTTTTAATTATATTAATGATGACGAGTTTTTGCTCGTCTTTATAAAATTCCCCCATTAGGGGGATAGGGGGCTTATGATTTACTACTCAAAAGGTTCTGTTGAAACCAGTTTATCAGCTGAAGATTTACGAAAAGGTCTGTTTGAAGCCTTTGAAAAAATGGGCGAAAAACAGAAAGTACTGGCTGTACCGCCGGATTTTACCCGGTTTCCGAGCAGAGCAGGCGAACTGACTGAATTTACTTGGGAATATTACGGAGAAAAACTGACCGATGTTCTTCCGGCATTGGGTACACATACGCCCATGACCGATGAGCAGATTTCCAAAATGTACGGAAAAACCCCGCGAAATCTTTTTCGTGATCACGACTGGCGGAATGATGTTGTTACGCTTGGTTACGTTCCGGCGGAATACGTGAAAGAAGTTTCGGAAAGTGCGGTTGATTTTTCGTGGCCGGTTCAGGTAAATAAATTATTGCAGGAAGGCGGTCATGATTTAATTCTTTCCATCGGGCAGGTGGTGCCCCACGAAGTGGTGGGTATGGCCAATTACAACAAGAATATCTTTGTAGGTACAGGCGGAGCGGAAGGAATTAACAAAAGTCATTTCATCGGTGCAGCATACGGCATGGAGAAAATGATGGGACGTGCCAATACTCCGGTTCGTAAGGTGTTCAACTATGCTACCGAACATTTTGCATCGCATTTACCCATCGTGTATGTACAAACTGTGGTGGGATTGAATAAAAAAGGCTGCCTGCAAACCTACGGACTGTTTATCGGCGATGATTTTGAAGTGTTTGACAGGGCTGCTTCACTGTCGCTGCAGGTGAATTTTGAAATGGTGGATAAACCGCTTAAGAAAGTGCTCGTGTGGCTTGATCCGACTGAATTCAAAAGTACGTGGCTGGGTAATAAATCCATTTACAGAACCCGTATGGCCATTGCAGATGGCGGAGAACTGATAGTACTGGCTCCGGCACTTAAAGAATTTGGCGAAGACAAAGAAATTGACCGCCTGATACGTAAATACGGCTATTTCGGTACTCCAGCCACGCTGAAAGCAACCAGCGAAAACAAAGAACTTCAGGATAATCTCGGAGCCGCAGCTCACCTTATCCACGGTTCGTCCGAAGGAAGATTTTCCATTACTTACTGTCCCGGAAAAGGAGCAGAAAACCTCTCGCGCCGGGAAATTGAAAGTGTAGGTTTCCAATGGGCGGATATTGATGAAATGATGGAGAAATATAATTTCAGTTCACTTAAAGAAGGCTTTAACACTCTATCAAACGGCGAAGAAATATTCTATATTTCCAATCCGGCTTTAGGACTTTGGGCACATCGGGATCGATTTGAGAGATAACCGAAACAAAAAACAGGACTCAACCGAATCCTGTTTTTTTTATCCCTT